>NZ_JBSFJF010000017.1:0-137499 GCF_053597915.1 Streptomyces sp. NPDC001219
GCCCGTTGCGCATCGGTCACCGACAACGGCGGAATCTTCGGACCCGGACGACTCATACCCAACCAACGACGAATCTCTGACTCAGGTCACTAGGACTTGTCCGGGCGATCAAGCCATGGACCGTCTTCCACGGGCCGAGCCGTTCGGGCAGGTCACGTCACCGCACACCGGTTCGCACCCGGTGGAGAACCCCGTCGATCACCTGCCGGTGATCCCGCCACCGTCCACAACGCCGGTTAATGACCGGTGGGAACGGCCGCAGCCGTTCCCACTCGGCATCTGTCAGATCACCCCGCCCCATGCCGGCAACGACGAGTCCACCAGCGGGCAGGCACGTGATCTGCCGATCAGGCTCCGGTGTGCGGGCCTACTTCGCCGGGTTCGTCAGCTCCGTGCCGAAGCGGCCCTTCGTCGCCGGGGAACCCAGGTCACTCGGGTCGATGAGTGACGAGCCCTTGGCGCTCAGCCCGCCGGTGCCTGCATACAGCAGGGCCGCCGCGCCGACGCCCTTGGTGCGGTTCGGGATGCCCACGGCCAGGTCCGCCTTGCCGTCACCGTTGTAGTCGGCCGGCGAGACGGACGTACCGAACTTGTCGTTGCCCTCCATGGAGCCGGGGACGCCCTCGGTGTCGAGCGAGAAGGTCTGCGCCCCCTCGTCGGTCAGCCAGTTCGCGGTGCCCTTGAGCACGTTGATGGCACCGGCGTTGTTATAGCCCCCGGGCGCCTCGGCGCCGGTGTTGCTGACCACCAGGTCGTCGTGGCCGTCGCCGTCGAAGTCGGCGAGCCGGATTGCCTCGCCCTCCTGTGCCTTGCCCTTCCAGTCCACCGGCTTGTCGGAGTCGAGCCCGTCGGCGGTGCCGGGGTAGGTGCGCAGCTTCTGCTCTTGCGGACCGTCCGAGAAGCCGGTGTCCGTGACGACGTCCTCCTTCCCGTCGCCGTTGATGTCGCCGACCACGGGGCGGTACTGCGCGAACGGCAGCGGGATGTTCTTGCCCAGCGGCGTGCTCTTCAGGCCCCCGGATGAGCCGGGCAGCACGCCGAGCGTGCCCTCGTCGGAGGGCGAGTCCTCGGAGGCGACGGTGACGAGATCGGCGTAGCCGTCCCCGTTGATGTCGCCGGAGGCCAGGTGCTCGACGCTGACCCCGCCGCCGGGCGGGGTGACGCTGGTCATCTTCGGGGTCGTGGTCTGCCGCAGGTTCTTCGCACCCTTGACGAGCTGTACCTTCGCGCCGTCGGAGATGGCGAGGTCGCTGAGGCCGTCCTTGTTGTGGTCGCCCACGGCTATCTGGTCGCCGAAGTGCGCGTTGGCGGCGACCTTTGGCGCGTGGAAGGCGATGGCGTCGCCGGACAGGCCGCTCTTGGCGCCGAAGACGATCGTGACGGAACCGGCCTGCGCAGTGCTGCCGATGGCCTCGTTGTTCGCGGCGACGACCAGGTCGGCGTAACCGTCCCCGTCCACGTCACCACGCACCACGGTCGAGCCGAAGCCGTCCTTGGCCTCCGGGGTGCCGGGCACGCCCGCGCTGGCCTGCGTCAGCGTGCTGTGCCGCTTGGTGTCGACACCACCCTTGGCGCCGTAGGTCACGCCCACGTAGCCCGCCTTGGACTTCCCTGAGACGGTGCCCTCGGGCGCTCCCACGCCGAGGTCGGCGTGGCCGTCGCCGTCGAGGTCGCCCTGGGTGATCTTGCTCCGCTGGGCAGCACTCGTGGAGGGCTGGTCCTGGCCCTGCCCGTTGCCGTCCGCCGACGCTGCCATGGCGCCGCCGGCCGCGGCCGCGACCAAGGCGGCGCCCAGAGCGCCTGCCACCATGCTCCTGGTTCGGTTGGGCACAAATCCTCCATTGGGTAACACATCGGTCGCCCCTCGGGTCCGTCCCCCTGAGCCGTGGGCTTGGTGGGACGGAAGGGGTGTTGCACAGAGACAGAGAGAAACGAGAGCGAGAAGGTTGCAGAGTGAACGGAAAATGACGCGGTCCAACACATTCGCGCAGTGCACGGCAACTCTGCTCCGGGGCACCGCACTTGGCGCCTACCGTCCGCCCGTCGATTCGCTCCTTCATGCCGCACAGCGAGGGGCCGACCAGCGTTCCGGTGCTGCTCAACCGCCGTCCCGGTGACCGGTCTTCGGTGGATGCGGTACGAGTCGTGCCCACTCACCGTTCGTCAGACCGCCCCGTCCTGGGCGCCCGCACCGCCGCCGACATGCCTGCGGACAGCCCCCGGCTCCACGCCAACACGCAGTCAGGCAGTGGCGATCCGCCACAATCAGCAAACCTGTGACCTGGTCTGCGCGGGCTCGTACGGCGGATTCTCGCTACTGGAGCGCCATGCAGTATGATCATGACGCAACTTCGGTCCTCGGGCCGGAAACGCGCGTCTGTGGTCCAAGGAAAGACGTCCACCAGCCGGTGGGAGATGCAGGTGCAAGGCCTGCCGGGCGCTCTGCCAAAGGGGCTCTTCCTCGTATGGGGAAGAGCCCCTTTACCTTCACGTCTCGCCAGTCCGGTTGGACGCTCTCCTGCCCCACCAGCGTGGAGTTCGGGCGATCCCCGCGGCCTCGGCGAGCAGGAGCGCGCTCAAGCGCACACACTCCCAAGCAGGAACGTCCTCCGTTGGCGCGGGAAACACGGACCTACGCTGAGCGCGCTCGGCTGACCGCCCAGGCCAAGACCGAGGCCCGCAGCCCGCGCATGCGCCGAGGTGTGAGGGTGCCTGACCGGTGAACTCGCTGGGGGAGTAGTGGTGCATCGACAGTGGAGGTGTGGTGGTAAACGAGCGGCCCCGGCTACTTTCGATGGGCGCCCTAACCCTCCGCACCACGCGCCAGACGTCCCCACCCTCGGTGGGGGCTACAAACGGTGGCCGAAAAACTGATGGTCATGGCCCTGGACCTGGAGAGATGAGATCTTCGTGAACTCGGGGGAGCTCAGGTCGGTGCACAGTCAGTTGCACCGACCTGTCGGAGCGCTGCTCGGCGCCCCCGTTCGGAAGGCAAGGCCTATGTCACGAAGCGGCGCTGCCCCTGATCTGCTCGTAGGCTGAGCACCCCTTGCCGCGAAGCGCTCAGCTCTTGCACGCCACGCGGCGTTGCATCAACAGGGAAGACCCATGTGGCAAGTCGTTCTGTACATCAGCCCCGTCACCGTCACGCTGTTCATGGCGGCGATGGCCGGGCTGTCGGGTGCCGGGGCATGGTGGTATCAGCGCGAGAACGGGGGGCGAGCGCTACGGGCTGCACGGGTTCTGCTGGTGGCGTGGGCAACGCTCGTGCTACTCGCCACCCTCATGCCGACCCAGCCGTTGGGCACAGGAGGCCACGACATCTCGTGGATTCCGGGTGAGGGCATGTGGGAGGCGAGCGGCAGCAACGGCGGCCTGTTCCCGGAAGAGAAGGACATGATCTTCCGTCTCCAGATCGCCAACGCAGCCATGTTCGTCCCGCTGGCCTCGCTGCTCGCCTTCGCCATCCAGCGCCGATCGGTCCTCGTCGTGACAGGCGTCTGCCTGCTCACCAGCGTGCTGATCGAGACGGTGCAGTTCATCATGGCCGCCGGCCGGACCGTGGACGTCGACGACGTACTCTTCAACACCCTCGGCGCCGCCCTGGGTGCGCTGGCCGCCACCGTGTCGCTCCGCCTGGCCGAGCGACCAGGGCCGGCTGCAGCCACGGCATCCATCACGTAACCTCACTGGGCCCGGCAGCTCTATGGGGACCGTCCGCAGGCTCACCGACCGGTCACGGTCGTCGACGTGCCGTACCTGCCTGGGAGCGTGCTCTGCCAGCCGCCACTGTCGTGCTGGACGTGAGCAACGCTGAGCTGGTCCGCCGCATGGCACGTATCGATGCCGCTGCCGCCGCGGGCCTTGTGTCCTACGCGGCCTGGTGCACATTCGCGACCTTCCTCAACACCGCCATTGCCCGGCGCAACCCCTGACCTCAAGCCGACCCGGAAGGGGTTGAGGTGGACAGGCGAGCCTCAAGGCGCCTGCGGGAGCCGGACCGGTACCACGAACCCCGACGGCATAGGCGCCGCAGCAGGTGCTCTTGGCGGCTGAGGGTGCGTGTGATCCCCGTGGCGATGGTGGTGGCGAGAACCCAGTCGACGGCGATCAGCAGGTAGGACATCCACTGGTGTCTGCCGGTGAGTGCGAAGGCGCTTCTCCTGGTACGTGGCCGCGCTGCGCCTGGTGTCGTTCCTCGTCTGTCTGACGCTGCCGGAGACGGCCCGGCAGGAGCTGGACGAGTAGGCCCGCCGGACACGAAGGCGCCGCCCGCCCCGGGACGGGGGCGGGCGGCGCCTTGGGGGGTGGGACCTGTCAGACCAGCCAACCCACGATGTGCAGGATGTTGGCCAGCAGGTCGGTGAGGATGTTCATGGGGATTCGTCTCCTTGAAGTTGCGGGACTCAACTCTCCGGACCAGCAAGGGATTTCGACCGGAGGCGCGGTAACGGTCTGCAGCACGTCGCTTGCGCCCCGTCATCATGGCTCGTCGCTCGGAGTCAATTGAAGGCCCTCCCTCTTCGATCATGCATACCGGCGAACCTGCGCTCCCGGGCGCAGGTGTTCGCATCCTGTGGAGTCTTCGCATCGCCCCATATGACGCTCCTGCCGGCCTTTGCGAGGGCATGGCAGAGCTTGTGCGGGCAATGGTGGTCGCACCGTGCGTGACCTTTCTCATTGCCGCCCCCATTGCCGGAATGAGCCGGGCGGTATTCGCCCGTAATTGACGCGCAATCAGAAGTCCCGACCGCCCGGGCAAGGGTGGACATATACCCGGAAACGAGTTCACCGAACTCGCCGGTAATGAAACGGTGCGTCAAGAACTCCGCATTCCTCTCGGAATCTCTCGGTCCCGGTGTCCGAGTTTCACAAGACGATCACGTGTTAGCGTCCGTCGCCGCGAACCGAAAACGCGAAAGGAAACTCCGTGGGCCACCTCCACCACTTCAGCGCGGGCTGGATATCTCCGGTCCTCGCCTATGCCATGGCATGCGTGGGATCTGCCCTCGGGCTGCGCTGCACCGTCCGCGCACGAGCCGCCGAAGGCCGCTCGCGCCGCAATTGGCTGCTGACCGCCTCCGTCGCCATCGGCTCCGGTATCTGGACAATGCACTTCATCGCCATGCTCGGATTCGGGGTCACCGGCAGCCCGGTCCATTACGACGTCCCGCTGACCGTGCTCAGCCTGCTGATCGCCATGCTGGTCGTCGGCGCCGGTGTCTTCACCGTCGGCTACGGCGCCGCCGGGCCGCGCTCGCTGCTGCTCGGCGGCCTGGGCACCGGTGTCGGTGTGGCCGCCATGCACTACCTGGGCATGGCGGCGATGCGTCTGCACGGGCACGTCGGCTTCGACCCGGGGCTGGTCGCGCTCTCGGTGGTCATCGCCGCCGGCGCCGCCACCGCAGCCCTGTGGGCCGCGCTCCATGTGCGCGGCGCGGTCGGCGCGGCCCTCGCCTCCCTCGTCATGGGGCTCGCCGTCAGCAGCATGCACTACACCGGAATGGCTGCCGTACGGATTGAATTGACGCCCAGCCGCGCGCCGTTGACCGGTGTCACCGCAATGGAATTCATCTTTCCGCTGGCCGTCGCACTCGGTTCATTTCTCTTCCTCACGGCGGCCTTTGTCGCATTGTCCCCGACCGCCCGCGAGCGCGCCGCGGCCGCCTCCGCCGATTCACTGCCCGAGCACTGAACTCCCCGCCTCGTCCGACCCGTTGAGGAATTCATGCACAGACGACAGACCCCGGACCATTCCGGGCCCGCAGAGGAGGCCCGGCCGCCCGGAAACGGCCGCCCCCGGCACGCGCTGCCCACGGTCGCCAAGTCCACGAAATCCACCACGGATTACCGCGTCCGCCTGATGCCCCGATCGGTGCGCGCGAAGATCGTCGCGCTGCTCATGGTCCCCGTGGTGTCCCTCATCGCCCTCTGGGCGTTCGCCACCGTCACCACCGCGCGGAATGTCTCCGACCTCCAGCGGCTCAAGGCCGTCAACGCCACCCTCGTCGCACCGGCCGGGGACTTCGTCGCCGCCGTCCAGGAAGAGCGCGGCGCCGCGGCACGCGCCGTCGCCGCCCCCGACCCCGGACGTCAGCAGACGCTGCGGGAACGGCAGCGGGCCACCGATGCCGCCGCGGCCGCCCTCCGGGACGGCATCGTCGCCGGCAGCGCCGACGCGGAGACGGCCGACGACCGGCTGCCCGGCCGTGTCGACCGGCTGCTCCACGACGTCGACGGGCTGGCCGCGCTGCGCGGACGCGTCGACCGCCACAAGCCCGACCTGGACCGGGTGATCGCCGACTACACCCGCGTCGTCGAGGACGGCTTCGCCACCTTCGGTGCGCTGACCGGGCGGGAGAAGACGGCGGTCACCTCGGAGACGCGGGTCGTCCTGGAACTCTCCCGGGCCCGCGAGGCGCTCGCCCGCGAGGACGCCGTCCTCGGTGCCGCCCAGCTCTCCGGCCGGATGTCACCGGGGCAGTTCGACGCGTTCACCGGTGCGGTGCACACCCAGCGCGCCCTGTTCACCGCCGCGGTGGACGATCTGCGGCCCCGGGACGCCACGGCCTACCACCGGATTCTGGACGGCACGGCATTCCGCGCACTGCGCACCGCCGAGGACGCCGTACGGGACGCCGGTGCGGGCACCCCGGCCGCCACCGCCGTCAGCGCCGTGCGCTGGACCGACGCCAGCGACACCGTGCTGCACGACCTGCGCACCGCACAGCGGGCCGCGAGCACCGGGGCGGCCCGGGACGCCGACCCGATGTCCGCGGACAGCCTCGGCGGACCCGGCATCGCCGTCGTCCTGGGCCTGGCCGGTGTGCTGCTCTCCCTGCTCATCTCGGTCAAGATCGGCCGTCGGCTGGTCGTCGAGCTGGAGGAGCTGCGCAACTCCGCGCTGCGGGTGGCCCGCCGGGACCTGCCCGCCGCCATGCGTCGACTGCACGCGGGCAAGAAGGTGGACATCGACGCCGTCGCACCGCTCGGCGACCGCGGCACCGGCCGCGACGAGGTCGGGCAGGTCGGCGACGCCCTGGTCGCGGTGCACCGCGCCGCGCTCCAGGCGGCGGCCGGCCGGGCCGAGGCGCTCAGCGGAATCTCCGGTGTCTACGTGAGCCTCGCACGCCGCAGCCAGCTGCTGTTGCACCGCCAGCTCGCCCTGCTGGACACCATGGAACGCCGCACCGAGGACCCGGTGGAACTGGAGGACCTGTTCCGCCTCGACCACCTCACCACCCGGATGCGGCGGCACGCCGAGAGCCTGATCATCCTCTCCGGCGCCGCGCCCGGCCGGGGCTGGCGCCACCCCGTGCCGCTGCTGGACGTGGTGCGCGCGGCGGTCGCCGAGGTGGAGGACTTCCAGCGGGTCGAGGTACAGGCCCTCGCCGAGGCCCGGCTGGCCGGCGGCGCGGTCGCCGACCTCACTCATCTGCTGGCCGAACTCGTCGAGAACGCGGTGATGTTCTCGCCCCCGCAGACCACGGTGCGGGTGCGCGCCGAACGGGTCGGCGCCGGTATCGCCGTGGAGATCCACGACCGCGGCCTCGGGATGCGCAAGGAGGCGCTCGACGAGGCCAACCGCCGTGTCCAGGACGCCGAGGAGGTCGACCTGCTGGACACCGAACAGCTCGGCCTCTTCGTCGTCAACCGGCTCGCCCACCGCCGGGGCGTCAAGGTGTCCCTGCAGCCTTCGGCGTACGGCGGCATCACGGCGGTGGTGCTGGTGCCCGACGCCCTGCTCGCCGCGGCGGCGGACGGGGAACAGCCGGACGCGCGGGGTGCCGGGCCGGCACCGGAGGGTGGCTCGCTCTTCCACCGGCGGCGGACCGCCGCCCAGCGTGCGCCGCTGGCCGTGGCACCCCGCCGGGAGGCACTCCCGCCCGCCCCGGCCGACACCGCGGCGGATCGGCCCGCGCCCGACACCCCGGCGGAGCGGCCCGCGGCCGCGCCCGGCGCACCCGCCGACGCCGCCCAGCCGTCCGTCGCCGCAGCGGAGTCGGACACCGTCCTGCCCCGCCGGGTGCGCCAGGCCAGCCTCGCCCCCGAGCTGCGGGACAGCCCGGAGCAGCGGCCCGAGTGGGTGCCGCGCACCGAGGGCACGCCCGCACCGCGGCGCTCCCCGGAACAGGCCCGCGCCACCATGGCGTCGCTGCGCGCCGGCTGGGCGCGCGGCCGCGGGGACGCCTCTCCGCCGCCGCACCCGCGGCCGGAGCCACGGCACCGACCGCAGCCGCAGGGCCCGCGGCCACCGCACGGAGCGAACGACAATCCGTCCCGAGGAGAAGAAACACCATGACCGGCGATCAGCAGCTTTCCGGCGAACTCAACTGGCTTCTCGACGACCTGGTCTCCCGCGTGCCGGCGATCCGGTCCGCCGTGGTGCTGTCCGGCGACGGGCTGGCCGTCGGTACGTCCAGCGGACCGACCCGTGACGACAGCGAGCGCTTCGCGGCGATCGCCTCCGGCTTCCACAGCCTCGCCAAGGGCGCGGGCCGGCACTTCGCGGCGGGCCAGGTCATCCAGACCATGGTCGAGCTGGAGGGCGGCTTCCTCTTCGTGGTGGCGGCCGGCGACGGCTCGTGCCTGTCGGTGTTCGGCGACGCCGAGGCCGATATCGGCCTGGTCGCCTACGAGATGGCCCGGCTCGTCAAGCGGGTCGGCGCACACCTCGGCACCCCCGTGCGCGCCGGATCGGAGTGACCGGCCGCCCATGACCGACTCCACCCCGCGCTGGTACGACGACGAGGCGGGGCCGATGGTCCGGCTCTACGCGATGACCGCCGGGCGGGCCCGGCCGAGCAGTGCGGCCTTCGAGCTGATGGCCGTGGTGCGGGCCGAGCCCCGGCCGGACGAGCCGCCCACGCTGTCGCCCGAGCAGCAGACGATGTACACGCTGTGCCGCGAACGCCCCCGCCCGGTCGCCGAGGTCGCCTCCGACTCCGGGCTGCCCCTGGGGGTGGTCCGGGTGCTGCTCAGCGACCTCCTGGCCGAGGGGCTGATCCGCGTCAGCCGCCCCGTACCGCCCGCCCAGTTGCCCGACGCGCACATACTCAGGGAAGTGATCGATGGACTCCGCGCGCTCTGACTCCTTCATGGCCCTCAAGATCCTGGTGGCCGGAGGGTTCGGCGTGGGCAAGACGACCCTCGTCGGCTCGGTCAGCGAGATCCGCCCGCTCAACACGGAGGAACGGCTGACCGAGGCCGGGCGTCCCGTCGACCGGCTCGACGGGGTCCAGCAGAAGACCACGACGACCGTGGCCATGGACTTCGGACGGATCACCCTCCACGACGACCTGGCGCTGTATCTGTTCGGCACGCCGGGACAGGACCGGTTCTGGTTCCTGTGGGACGAGCTGGCGCAGGGCGCGCTCGGCGCGGTGGTGCTCGCCGACACCCGGCGGCTCGCCGACAGCTTCGCGGCCATCGACTACTTCGAGCACCGCGGCATCCCGTTCGTCGTCGCCGTCAACTGCTTCGACGGCGTCCGCGCCCACCGGTCCCAGGAGGTGGCACGGGCCCTGGACCTCGACCCGGCGACGCCGGTGCTGCTGTGCGACGCCCGGGAGCGCGCGTCCTGCAAGGAGGTGCTGATCGGTCTGGTCGAGCACGCGGCCTCCGCCTACGAGGCGAGGCTCCCCGTCAACTCCGGTTCCGTATAAGCCGGTTGCTGGTCCTTCTCCAGCAGTCCGCGGATGCCGACGGCCGCCGCACGGCCCGCACGGTTGGCGCCGATGGTGCTGGCCGACGGCCCGTAACCGACGAGGTGCACCCGCGCGTCACGGAGCGTGCGGGTGCCGTCCATCCGGATGCCGCCGCCCGCTTCGCGCAGCCGCAGCGGGGCGAGGTGGTCGAGGGCGGCGCGAAAGCCCGTCGCGTAGAGGACCACGTCGGCCTCGACCGTGCGGCCGTCGTCCCAGGCCGCGCCGGTGGGCGTGAGGCGGTCGAAGAGCGGCAGCCGCGCCAGCACACCGCTCTCCCGGCCCCGCCGGACCGCCTCGGTCATCGGCAGCCCGGTCACGCTCACCACGCTCCGGGGCGGCAGCCCCTGCCGGACCTGCTCCGCCACCAGGGCGACCGCGGCCCGGCCCTGCTCCTCGCCGAACGGGCCTTCGCGGAACGCCGGCGGCCGGCGCGTCACCCAGGTCGTGGCGGCCGCGACCGGCGCGATCTCCAGCAGCTGTTGTACGGCCGAGGTCCCGCCGCCGACCACCACGACCCGCGCCCCACGGAAGGCCTCCGGCCCCCGGTACCGCGCACTGTGCAGCTGCCGGCCGCCGAAGATCTCCTGCCCGGGGAACCGCGGCCAGAACGGCCGGTCCCAGGTCCCGGTCGCGTTGATCAGCGCCCGCGCCGCATAGTTCCCCTCCGACGTCTCGACCAGCAGCCGCCCGCGCCCAGGGGCCCCGCCCGGCTCCGTCCACGCGGGCTCACCGCCCTCGCGCACCGCCGTCACGCTCACCGGCCGGTGCACCCGCAGCCCGAAGGTCCGCTCATAGCTGTCGAAGTACGCGCCGATCACCTCGGACGACGGCTGCCGCGGATCGGCGCCGGTCAGCTCCATGCCCGGCAGTGCGTGCATCCCGTGCACCTTGTCGTACGTCAGCGTCGGCCACCGGAACTGCCAGGCACCACCCGGGCGAGGGGAGTGATCGAGCACCACGAAGTCCCGGTCCGGCCGGTAGCCGACCCGCCGCAGATGAAAGGCGGCAGCCAGCCCGGCCTGCCCGGCACCGACCACCACGACCTCGACTTCACGCACCCCGCTGTAGTTCATGTTTCTACTAACCGGGGGAGGGGGCCAGGTCTTCCCGCTGGGGAGGGGCTTTCCGGGGGCGGGCTCGGATGGGGGCTTCGTTGGCTGGTTCGGCCTGGGCGTTTGCCGGTGGCTCGGTCGGCCGGGCCGTGCGCGGGGCTTCGGGCCTGGGGGCGCCGAGGCGGGACTGCCCCTCAGTGGTCGGGCGCCGTGTGCCGCCCGGCCACCGTGCCCCGCCCGGTCACCGCCCGGCGCTCAGCGCCCGCCGGCGATCAGCAGCGGTGCCCCACCCGGCGCGGACGCGGGCCGGCCGTTGGCCGCCGGTACGCCCGCCAGGGGAGCGGGTCCCGCATCCAGCAGCCCCCGGGCGGCCAGCTCCGGCCGTACGCCCTCGCCGAACCAGTACGCCTCCTCCAGATGCGGATAGCCGGAGAGCACGAAGTGCTCGACGCCCAGGGAGTGGTACTCCTCGATCCGGTCGGCCACCTCCGCATGGCTGCCGACCAGCGCGGTGCCCGCACCGCCCCGCACCAGACCCACCCCCGCCCACAGGTTGGGCGAGATCTCCAGTTTGTCGCGCGAACCGCCGTGCAGCGCCAGCATCCGCTGCTGCCCCACCGACTCGCTCTTGCCCAGCGCCTGCTGCGCGGCCGCCACCGTCTCCGGATCGAGGTCGTCCAGCAGCCGCCCGGCGGTCGCCCAGGCCTCCTTCGACGAGTCACGCGAAATCGTGTGCAGCCGGATGCCGAACCGGACCGTACGCCCCTCCTTCTCCGCCAGCCCGCGAATCCAGTCGATCTTCTGCTTGACCTCCTCGGGCGGCTCGCCCCAGGTCAGGTACACATCGACGTTCCGGGCGGCGACCGGCCCGGCGGCCGCGGACGAGCCGCCGAAGAAGATCTGCGGCAGCGGGTCCGGCGGCAGCGCGGTCAGACCGCCCTCGACCTGGTAGTGCTCGCCCTGGAAGTCGAACGGTCGACCGCCCCAGACACCCCGCACGATCTGCAGGAACTCATCGGTACGGGCATACCGCCGGTCATGGTCCAGATGATCGCCGAACCGCTTCTGCTCGGTCGAGTCACCGCCGGTCACCACGTTCAGCAGCAGCCGTCCGCGGGAGATCCGCTGATACGTCGCGGCCATCTGCGCCGCCAGCACCGGCGAGATCACCCCCGGCCGGAACGCGACCAGGAACTTCAGCCGCTCGGTGACCTGGGTGAGCGCCACCGTCGTCAGCCAGGCGTCCTCGCACCAGGTACCGGTCGGCGTGAGTACCGCCTCGAACCCCAACTGCTCGGCGGCCTTGGCTATTTGGGCCAGATACTCGATGTCCGGGGCCCGGACCCCGCTCACCGGGGTGATGCGGTCACGCCGAATCCCGCCGTCGGTGTAGGCGTGCCGGTCGACGAGGGTCCGCCCGTCGCCCCCGGTCGGCAGGAACCAATGCAGGTGTACGGACATCTCAGTGGGCCTTTCCATAGGTACGCGGCGCCGTGCTCGAAGGCGGCAGGTCACCGTTGAAACGGGGGTCGACGAACGACCCGAAGTCGTAGGAGCGGGGGATCAGCTTCAGCGCCGCGAACGAGTCGACGATCTGCTGCTCGGAGGCGATGGCGGCCTTGTCCACGGCCACCGCGACCGCCGTCCCCCGGGTGCGCCGGACCGCGTCCAGCGCCACCTTCTCGGGCAGTCCGGTCTCCTTCGCCCAGGCCTTGGCCCAGGCCTCGGGGTGCTTGAACACCCAGTCCTGCGCCCGCCGCAGCCGGTCGGTGTAGTCCTTGAGTGCCGCCGACTTCTTCTTGTCGTCCAGCGCGGCCGGAGCGGCAACCTGGAAGCTCAGCCCGTTGACGACCCCCTGGCCGGTGGTCAGCACCCGTGCGTCGGCCTGATCCAGGGCCTGCGAGGTGTACGGGTCCCACACCGCCCAGGCATCCACCTTCCCCCGGGTGAACGCGGCGAGCGCATCGGCGGGCTGGAGGTAGTTGAGTGTGACGTCCTTCGGCGACAGCCCGGCCTTCTTCAGCGAGGCGATGAGCTGGTAGTGCGCGGAACTGCCCTGGGCCACGGCGATCGACTTGCCCTTGAGCTGCGCCGGCCGCTTGAGCGGGGAGCCCTTCTTCACCAGGACCGTCTCACCGTCCGACCGGCTGTGGGTCCCGGCGACGATCTTGATCTTCGACTTCGCCGCGGCGGCGAACACCGGCGGGGTGTTGCCGACCGCGCCGACATCCACCGCCCCGGCGTTGATGCCCTCCAGCAGCGGCGGCCCCGAGGTGAAGGTCGACCACTTGATCTTGTACGGAAGGTCGTCCAGCTCCCCGGCGGCCCGCAGCAGCGCCTCCGAACCGCCTTTCTGATCCCCGACGTTGAGGGTCAGCGAACCCTTCCCGTCGGTCCCGCTCCCGGTCCCGCCGGCGCCCTCCGCCCGCGACGCACCACCGCACGCGGCCAGCAGCAGCGTGAACGGAAGCAGCAGGACGGCTGGGGCGATATGACGTGCTCTCATGGGGTGTCCGTTTCGTTCTCTGCGTGGTGCGTTGATCGGTGTGCTTGTGTCGAGGGGGGAGGAGGGAGACGGGGGATGGGGGAGGGGTAGGGCGGCGGGCTGATTCCGGCTGATCAGGTAGCGGCGGCGGGGGCGTCGTCAGTCGGGGCGGTTGTTATCCGGGGCGGCGGGCGCATGCGCTGGGGTCGCTGAGTTGTCCGGGGCCGCTGCGTCATCCAGAGCCACCGAGTCGTCCGGAGCCCCCGCGTCATCCGGGCCCGCCGCATCGCTCGGGCCCGCCGAGCCATTCGGGGCTGCCGCGTCCTCCAGGGCCACCGCACGCTCCGGGACAGTCGCCTCGTCCTGGGCCACCAGCTCATCCGGCCCGCCCGGTACGTCCTCCACGGCGCCCTCCACGCCGAGCCGGTCGAGCAGGCGGGCGCGCAGCGCACCGAACCGCGGATCGGAGATTTCACGCGGCCGCGGCAGATCCACCGGCGTCTCGTACGCGATCCGCCCGCCCGCCATCACCAGCGCCCGGTCGGCGAGCAGCAGGGCCTCCTCCACGTCATGGGTGACCAGCAGCACCGCGCAGCCCCGCTCCCGCCACAGCTCGGCGACCAGGCGCTGGGCCTTGATCCGGGTCAGCGCGTCGAGGGCACCGAAGGGTTCGTCGAGCAGCAGCAGATCCGGCTCCCGGACCAGCGCACGGGCGAGCGAAGCCCGCTGCGCCTCACCACCGGACAGCGTCTTGGGCCAGGCGTCCGCCCGATGCCCCAGCCCCACCTCGTCCAACGCCCTTTTCGCGGCCGCGCGTTCCGGCCGTCCCCGCAGCCCCAGCAGCACATTCCGCCAGACCCGCTTCCACGGCATCAGCCGTGGCGCCTGGAACGCCACCGCCTTACGGCGCGGCACCAGCACCTCACCCTCGATCTCCCGGTCGAGCCCGGCCAGCACCCGCAGCAGGGTCGACTTACCGCAGCCACTCCGCCCGAGCAGTGCCACGAACTCACCGGGCTGGACGGTCAGTTGCAGGTCATCGATGACCGCACGGCCACCGAAGGCACGCACCAGCCCCGCCACCCGCACGGCGGCACCGGGAGACGAGGGCCGCGCGTCCTCCTCGGGTGCGAGGTCGGTCACTGACCCGTGAACGTCGGTCGCCATTGCAGCAGCAGCCTTTCGAGGGTACGGACGAGGAAGTCGGCGAGGAGCCCGAGAATCGCGTAGACCACCAGGCACACCACGATCACGTCGGTGCGGAAGAACTCCCTGGCCTGGTTCATCAGAAAGCCGAGGCCGTCATCGGCGTTGACCTGCTCACCGAAGACCAGCGCGAGCCAGGCGGTGGCCAGCGAGTAGCGCAGCCCGGTCATGGCACCCGGCAACGCACCCGGCAGCACCACATGCCGGACCAGCCCCCACCGGCTCAGCCCGAGCGAGGTCCCGGCCTCCACCAACTGGGCGTCCACGCCCCGGATTCCGGCATAGACATTCAGATACAGATGGAAGGCCACCCCCAGCGAGATCAGCGCGATCTTGGGCGCCTCGCCGATCCCCAGCCAGATGATGAAGAGCGGGATCACACCCACCCACGGGACCGAACGCAGCATCTGCACGGTGGCATCGACAAGATCCTCACCGAGCCGCGAAAGTCCGGAGGCGAGCGCCAGCACCACACCGGTCACCCCGCCCAACAACAGCCCGACCGCGACCCGTTGGAGCGACACCAGCATGGCCGACGGCAGCGTCCCGTCCGAGACCAGATCCCCGGCGGTGGCCGCGATGGTGCCCGGCGACGCCAGAATGTCCTCCTCCAGCGCACCACTCGCACTGAGCACCTGCCACAACACCAGCAGCGCAACGGGCCCCACCGTCCGCCGCAACCACCGAGGCACCGCCCACCGCCGCCCCAGGACCGGAACGACCCGCTCAAGCTCCGGCCCGTCACGACGGGAGGCGTCCACCTCACGGGAGCCGTCCGCCTCGCGGGGAGCGTCCACGGCCCCCGCCTCCCCACCCTTGGCGAGCGACGACCGCCCTGTTTCAGCGGCTGTATCGGGAGGCGCATGGCCACGCACGGCCTGGTCGAGAGTCATAGGTGCTCCAGGGAGACGAACCGAGGGAGGGGGAGAGCGAGGAAGAGGAAGAGGAAGAGAACGGCACAAGTGAAGGAGACAGCGGGCCACACATCAGAAACACGCACACGCCCCCGCACCACAAACAGCAGCGAAGCCACCACCAGCAACCGGGCACCAGCAACCGGGAACCGACAACCGGGAGCCTGCTACCGGGAACCGGCAACCGGGCACCAGCAACTGGCAATCAGCCGACTCCGACAAGACCGGCGGCACATGACGGACTACCGGCGGCGGCAACCAGCAAAATGCCACCAACGCGAAACCGAGGCCCGAAACCAACAACGGGAAAGCGGGAGGGCGAGTCGCCTTAAACCGACAGCCTCAGAGCGGACACGACCCAGGCCGGCCTCAACGCGTCAACAGAAAGAAATCAGCAACGGCCGCCGCGGCGACACGCGGCAGAGGCCACCCGCACCAGGTCGATGTGACCGCGCGTGGTGAGCAGGGCTGATGTAGACATGCCGCTGAACGTAGCGGTGCGCTCCGAGAAGGGTCAAACACCATCTCGGCTGGTGGACCTTCGTTTCCGGACCATTGCGGCCGCATTGCCGACGAGACCCACGGGGGTGCGGACGAGGGCGGACCAGCCATACGAAAATGAACGCATGAGCACCGCATTCACCACCCGCGCCCTCGACGTCACCACCGGCTCGACGGAAACCGTCGCCGACCTCACCGCCGACTGCGCCGCCTTCCTCCGCGAGGCAGCAGACGGCCGCGACGGCCTGCTGAACATCTTCGTCCCCCACGCCACGGCCGGCATCGCCGTCCTGGAAACCGGCGCCGGCAGCGACGAAGACCTCCTTGCCGCCCTCCACGACCTCCTCCCCGCCGACAACCGCTGGCGCCACCGCCACGGCACCCCAGGCCACGGCCGCGACCACGTCCTCCCCGCCCTCGTCCCACCCCACGCCACCCTCCCGGTCATCGCCGGCCACCTGGCCCTGGGCACCTGGCAGTCCATCTGCCTCGTCGACACCAATATCGACAATGTCAACCGTCAGGTCCGACTGAGTTTCCTGGGCTGACTTTCCTGCCTCGCGAGGAGCAACTTTGTCTGCTGGTGGTGCAAGGCTCCCCTACTGGGGGCTGGGCGGTGTCGGGCTACGGGTTGCGCGCCTTCTGTTTCGGTGGCGTTCCGCTCTTCCGGCCAGGACCTCACCACCGCGGGCGACCTACACCGAGATGGCCTCCTGCTTCGCCGAACCCGTCCTTCTGGGCCTGGCCGTCCTGGCGATCCGCAACCGTGTCAAACGCTGACCACCGGTCACCGCGACAGCGGACATCAGGTGGTCGCTGATGGTCTGCGGGGGAGTGCCAGCTGACATGAGTGACGAATGACCATGTCATTCTCACGCCGACTGCTGGATCGGACGCGGCACGCGCCTCTTGCGGCGCCAGCAGACCCGTCAGCACCGCCGAGGTGACCACCTATGTCCGGTCGGTGCACCGACCGATGTGCGACCCGGTGGGGGCATCGGCGGCAAGCCGAGGGGCCTGGCAGGGGCCGAGACCAATCGCTGATCACACTCGGGTGCTTCTGCGCGTAGGGAGTCCGTCTGGGCGGGGGTGAGGTCGGCGTGGGGCCGAAAGGGTTCCGTAATGTGCGGCAAAGGGCGAATTGCGCATCGAGCTGCATACGGTGGGTTCTGGGCGGCGATCATGTCGCACCGGCACCGTGAGGGGATCGATGTGGAGGGTAGCGACCGCGATGGCGAGCCTCGTCGTGCCAGGCCGCAGCGACAGCCTGACAAGGCGGCCGACAGCAGCCCGCCACCCCGAGGGAGTTCCGCGCATCGACGGGCCGCCGGCGCTTCCCCCCTCACCGAAAAGGCTGCCAAGCCCCGTCCCGGTCGGCGTCGGCGCCTCGCCGCGCTGCTGGACACTCCGCCGCCGGGCCCCACGCGGCCGGGCTTCTGGCGCAGTCCGTTGCGGGGGCCGTGGCTGACGTCGGTGTTCGGGCTGATCCTGCTGGTCGGCATCACCGTGCTGTTCGTGACCGGACTGCTGTCCTACGCCGCGTACAACCCGAACCTGGCACCGGGCAACGACAAGACGCCGGGGAAGGGCTGGCTCGGCTTCTACCTGTTCTCCTGGCCGACCAGCCCGTACTGGCTCTACCGCCTCACCCAGGGAATCCACGTGACGCTGGGCGTGGTGCTGATCCCGATCCTGCTGGCGAAGCTCTGGTCGGTCGTCCCCAAGCTGTTCACCTGGCCGCCGGTGCGTTCACTGAGCCATGCACTGGAGCGGCTCTCGTTGCTGCTCCTCGTGGGCGGGGTGCTGTTCGAATTCGTCACCGGTGTGCTCAACATCCAGCTCCACTACATCTTCCCCGGGTCCTTCTACACCCTGCACTTCTACGGCGCCTGGGTCTTCATCGGCGCCTTCGTCGTCCACGTCGCCTTCCGGATTCCCACTATGGCAAGGGCGCTGCGAAGCCATCGCTTTCGCAGCGTCCTGCGTACCCCCGCCGCACGCACGACGCCCGAAGCGGCGGATGACACCGGCCTGGTGACGCCCCACCCCGCGCCGCCCACGATGTCGCGGCGGGGCGCACTCGGCCTGGTGGGCGCCGGCTCGCTGGCACTGCTCGTCGTGACGGCCGGGCAGAGCATCGGCGGGGCCCTGCGCAAGACCGCGCTGCTGGCACCGCACGGGCAGGAGCCAGGAAAGGGCCCCAATGGCTTTCAGATCAACAAGACCGCGGCGGAGGTGGGTATCCGGGCCCGCGACATCGGGCCCGACTGGCGCCTGGTCGTACGCGGCCCCGGCCGGGAGCGGATCTTCACCCGCGCGCAGGTGCTGGCGCTGCCGCAGCACACGGCAGCCCTGCCGATCGCCTGCGTGGAGGGCTGGTCCACCGACGACCAGCACTGGAGCGGGGTACGGCTGTCCGACCTGGCAGCCCTGGTCGGACAGCGGCAGAGCCCTCCCGGCGTCTTCGTCGAGTCCGCCCAGCGCGGTGGAGCCTTCAGCTCCACCCACCTGCGCGACAACCAGGTGCGTGACCCCAGGTCACTGCTCGCCCTGCGGGTCAACGGCGCGGACCTCTCCCCGGACCACGGCTATCCGGCGCGGATCATCGTCCCGGCCAACCCCGGTGTGCACAACACCAAATGGGTCACTCGCCTCACCTTCGGAGCAGCACAGTGAAGGGCTTCCGCACCCGCTACGGCGCCTCCCCGCTGCACCTCTTGCTCGTGCTGTGTTCCTTCGCGCTCGCCGTCTATGCGGGACTCCGGTTGCTGAACGGAGACACGCTCGGCGTCGTCCTCTGGTTCGTGGGCGCCGCGCTCCTGCACGACTTGGTGTTTCTCCCCCTCTACACCGTCACCGACCGAGTGGTGCAGTGCGTCTTCCGGCGCGGAAGGGACACGACGGACCGCTCGCACTCGCTGACAGGCCGGATCAACTACATCCGTGTGCCCGTCTTCGTGGCCCTCCTGCTGCTCCTCGTCTGGTATCCGCTCATCCTGAACCGGGTCCCGGGCTTCACCTCGTACACCGGCCTGCCGGCCGACGTGTTCTGGGGCCGCTGGCTGCTCATCTCGGCTGCCCTCTTCGCAGCCTCCGCAGTGTGTTTGCTGGTCGCCATGTGGCGTGCGCGTTCGCCCCGGCCACGAGCGCACGAAGCCCCTCCGAAGGCGCCCGGCCGACACCAGGCGTAACCAAGGCCGCCAGTTCCGAGAAAGGGCCGGCAGGGAAATCCCGATGCCCCGCGCACCTGAACGAACCACACCGGCCGTCCTGGCCAGGCAATCCGCCCCGGGCTTCCGGGTCGTCGGCCTGACCGAACCCGACCCCAGCCTGCTGTGGGACGTCCCGATGCCCACGGATACCACCGGCGCCACCCAGTGCGATCGGCTCCGCAACGCGAAGGCACCTGCCCCGTGAGCACCGAAGAGCATGCGCCGGAGCAGCCGCTGGGCCCCGGCCCTCGGTACGAGGACCCGTATGCGCACGCATTGCAGGACGGCCGCGGCCCCCTCTACATGCGGCGTATGGACGGTGGAGTTCTGTCGTCAGAGGTGGACCGCTGGTGTGCCGCTCCGGACCCTGCCGACATGAGCGTCCTGCGACGGTGCAAGGGGGCGGTCCTCGATATCGGCTGTGGACCGGGGCGCTTGGTCAGTGCCCTCCGGGCGCTCGGCCACCTCGTGCTCGGCATCGACATCAACCGTGCCGCCGTCGCGCGGACCGCCGACACCGGAGGCGCGGCGCTGTGCCGATCCGTCTTCGAGCGGCTTCCCGGTGAGGGGCTCTGGAATACGGCGCTGCTCATGGACGGCAACATCGGGATCGGCGGCGACCCGCCGGCCTTGCTGGAGCGCATCGGGAGCCTGGTGACTCCTCGTGGAAGCCTGTTGCTGGTGGAGGCGGCCGCTGAGGACGTCGACGAACGGTTGCGTGTGCGGTTCGATGACGGCCGTGGCCGCCTTGGAATGCCCTTCCCGTGGGCCCGCGTCGGCGTTGCCGCGCTGCGTCGCACGGCAGCGGTGACCGGGTGGCGGCCGGGCGAACACTGGTCGGTCGGCGACCGCCACTTCCTCGAACTGAAGCGGTCGGCCGGCTCTCCCCCGGCACACACGCGACGTCAAGGCTGAGGGAAGGTGCAGCAGCGGGCACTGCGTTGCTGGATGGCGGCTCCCGGTCCGGCCCCAGGCCGTGCAGCCGTCACCAGCCGGTCAGCAACAGATGGTTGACGAGGAGGGCGAGGACGGCCTGGGCGGCCAGCCACCCGGCATGAGCCCGGCGTGGCAGCAGCGCGCAGGCGGGGAGCAGCCAGACCGCGAAGGTCAGCCAGATCCGTTCGGTCTCTGCCTTGCTCATTCCGGACAGATCCGCGAGCAGCGTCATGCACAACGCCGCGGCGACCAGCACCGACAGCGCACCACGCCCGGCCGGTGACCTACGCCGCATCCCCCGCACGGCTGCCCGCAGAGGTCCCGCGGCTCGGCACAGCCCCGCGACCGTGGCCAGGCCCACTGTCAGCACCTGAGCGGCCAGGTTGGCCCAGACGAAGTAGCCGTACGGGCGGACCTTGGCGGCGCCCTGGTAGTAGCGCTCGACGAGGGCCGTGTAGCCGTCGAGCCACCAGAACCCGGCGGCGGTGAAGGCCGCCACCCACGGCAGCACTCCCAGGATCACAAACGGAAGGGGGCGCGCCGACCGGGCGAGAAGGAGCACGGCGGCACCGAGCACGACCAGCACCGTCAGGCCGTAGGAGAGGTACCAGGCAAGCCCCATCAGCAGACCGGCACCCACAGCCGCGAGGCCGGGCCTGCGCGTGGTGCGGGTGGCCGCCAGCGCGAGCAGCGCCACCGCACAGGAAGAGACACCGGCGAAATAACCGTCGGCACTGACACCGATCCACACCGCCGCCGGGGCCAGTACCAGGAACGGGGCCGCTCGCCGGGCCAGTTGCTCACCACACAGCGCCCGCACGGTCACCACGACCGCGGCCGCGAACGACGACCCGACGGTGATGCACCAGGCTGCCGCCCAGGCGCCACCGCTCAACCCGATACGGTCCAGGCCGACGAACGTCAGCAGTGCGCCGGGCGGGTGGCCGGCCACATGCGCCGGCCAGATGTGGGGCGAGCCGACCAGGATGTGGTTCGTGAAATCCCGCAGGAAAGCGGGCACATCGTGCACGCCGTTCACCGACTGCAGGTACTCCAGACTGCTGGTCAGCCGCTCGGCGATGCCGCGCCCCCAACCGTCCACGAGCGCCAGCGACCACGTCCATGCCATGGCCGCGCCCCAGACAGCCGGCACCAGCGCCCGCCACGACAGGCGCCGCGCAGTCGGCGGGCCGTAGACCACCACCAGCGCGGCGACGGCGAGAGCCGCCGGCGTCCCCGGGCCGACATGCGGCAGCCACCACGCATACAGCGGCGGCCACCCCAGCCGCAGAATCCCCTCCGAACCGTAAACGGTCCTGTTGAGGAGTCGTCCGATGACCACCGCCAGCGCGAACAGCACGACCGCGGCCACCACCGCCCACACATCGCGTCGGCACTCCCGCTTCTGCGCACTCATCGTTACCGCGTCACCATGAGCCGGGAAGGCTGACCGTTCGCTGACCTTACGGTTCGACACAGCGGATCACATCGTTCGCGGTATGGGCGGCTCGGTCCGGCCGGCGGTGTTCTGCTCATCGTGATGGCCCGGCGGCCGAGCCGGCGGCAGCGGCACGAGCGGTCGCCGACGACCACCCCGACAGCCGAACGGCCGCCGCGGTGAGAGCCGGTGGGCTTCAGCGGATCGCGGCCCGCGCGGGCTTCGGCCTGCTGACGGCCTGGGCCACACCACCCGGCGAGGCCCAGCCTGCGGCGGGAGGCTGACGCATTCCTGGTGTTCCGGCGCCGTTCCGCCGCCGGGCGGGCCCGTGGCCGTACGGTCGGTGGCATGTTGGTCCTGGTAACCGGAGGTGCGGGCTTCATCGGTTCGCACGTCGTCACCGCCCTCACCGGCGCCGGGCACGGTGTGCGCGTGCTCGACGCGCTGTTGCCTGCCGCGCACCGCACGTCCCCGCCGATCCCCGACGGGGTGGACTGGAGACATGCGGACGTCCGCGACCCGGAGGCCGTGGCCGAGACCCTGCGGGGGGTCGACGCCGTCTGCCACCAGGCGGCGATGGTCGGGCTCGGCAAGGACTTCGCCGACGCCCCCGCCTACGTGGGCTGCAACGACCTGGGCACCGCGGTGCTGCTGGCCGGTATGGCCGGGGCCAGGGTGCGGCGTCTGGTGCTGGCGAGTTCGATGGTGGTCTACGGAGAAGGGCGCTACGAGTGCCCGGAGCACGGTGTCGTCCGGCCGGGGCCGCGCACGGTGGCCGACTTGGAGGCAGGACGTTTCGAACCGCCCTGCCCGAGGTGCGGTGAGCCGCTCGCGCCCGGCCTGGTGGCCGAGGACGCCCCGCTTGATCCGCGCAACGTCTATGCCGCCACCAAGCTCGCGCAGGAGCACCTTGCCTTCGCGTGGGCGCGCGCCGTCGGCGGGCGGGTGGCCGCGTTGCGCTACCACAACGTGTACGGTCCCGGGATGCCGCGTGACACCCCGTACGCCGGTGTAGCCGCGCTGTTGCGGTCCGCGCTGGAGCGCGGTGAGGCACCGCGGGTGTTCGAGGACGGCGGCCAGCGGCGGGACTTCGTCCATGTCAGGGACGTGGCCCGGGCCAACCTCGCGGCCCTGGACGGTCTGCCCGGTCTGCCGGAGGGGACCACGCCGGCGTACAACGTCGGCAGCGGCGAGCCGCACACGGTAGGGGAGATGGCCGCCGTCCTGGCAGCGGCGCACGGCGGGCGGACGCCGGTCGTCACGGGGGAGTACCGGCTCGGCGACGTCCGCCACATCACCGCCTCCTCGCGCAGGCTGCGTGACGAACTGGGCTGGAAGCCGGAGGTCGCGTTCGCGGAGGGAATGGCGGAGTTCGCGACGGCCTCGCTGCGAGCCGGCTGACGACGAAGGGCCGGCCCCTTCCCGTACGGATTCACCGCCACCGACTCTGGCACCGATATGCGGCATTCCACATTCGGCATTCGGCGGAAGCATCAGAGGATGTCAGCGATCCGTGAGTTCCCTTCAGCTCCTATGTCTCCTTTGTCTCCGTAGGGTGAGTGGCATGACCGAGACATCCCCTTCTTCGGTTTCTCCCGTGGACGTGGTGCTGCCCTGCCTCGACGAGGCCGAGGCCCTGCCGTGGGTGCTGGGCCGAATCCCCTCGGGCTGGCGCGCGATCGTCGTCGACAACGGCTCCGTCGACAGCTCGGCGGACATCGCCCGCGCCCTCGGGGCGCATGTCGTCCACGAGCCGCGGCGCGGCTTCGGCGCCGCCTGCCACGCGGGCCTGACCGCCGCCACCGCTGACGTCGTCTGCTTCTGCGACTGCGACGCCTCCCTCGATCCCGCACTTCTGCCCGCTGTCGGCGGGCCCGTTCTCGACGGTTCCACCGACCTCGTACTGGGCCGCCGCAGGCCCGTGACACGCCGCGCCTGGCCACTGCACGCCCGTCTGGCCAACCTGGAACTGGCCCGTCTGATCCGCCGGCGTACCGGACTACGGCTGCACGACCTGGGCCCGATGCGCGCCGCCCGCCGCCAGGCCCTCCTCGCTCTGGACCTGACCGACCGACGCTCCGGCTACCCGCTCCAGATGGTGGTCCGCGCCGCTGACGCAGGCTGGCGGGTGGCGGAGACGGATGTGCCGTATCACCCCCGCACCGGCCGCTCGAAGGTCACCGGTACCTGGCGGGGCACCTGGCAGGCGGTACGGGATATGCGCGCCGTCCTCGCCGAGCGGCCCGTCACCGACCCGGTGTCCGCGGCGACCACCCCAGGAACCGGGCGATGAGCGCCCGGCTTATGGACACACTGCTGGTCATCGCCAAGGAACCGGTGCCGGGGCGGGTCAAGACGCGGCTCACCCCGCCCTACACGCCCCAGGAGGCGGCTGCTCTGGCCGAGGCAGCCCTTGCCGACACCCTGCACACGGTGCTCAGGGCCCGTGTCCGGCGTCGAGTCCTGGTTCTCGACGGTGTTCCCGGCCCCTGGCTGCCGTCCGGATTCGACATCGTGTCCCAGGGCGCCGGCGGCCTGGACGAGCGGATCGCGGCCGCCTTCGGCCACTGTGACCGTGGACCGGCCCTCCTGGTCGGGATGGACACCCCCCAACTGACCACGGACCTCCTTGCGTGGGTCGGCCGAGACGGCACGGATGCCTGGTTCGGGCCCGCCGCGGACGGCGGATTCTGGGCGCTGGGTTTCGCCGACCCGGCGCGCGCCGCAGCCCTGGTGCGCGGCGTGCCCATGTCCACCGACCGCACGGGGGCGATCCAGCGGCGCCGACTCGCCGAAGCGGGGCTGAGCGTGAGTGACCTGCCCGTGCTGCGTGATGTGGACACCGCGGCCGACGCCGCCGAGGTCGCCGCCTGCTGCCCTCCCGGCTCGCGCTTCACCACCACCCTGAACTCGCTGGCGGAGGCCGGGCGGTGAGCGGCACGGCAAGCGGTGACGACTCAGGCCCTTGCTGAGTCGGCAACGCAGACTGCGGCCCGCAGGTATCCGCAGACCATGGTGGTATGGCCTCGGGCGGGCTGTGGCGGCTGGCCGGCGGGGTTGTCATGGAGCGTCTCGTCTCGTCAGGTCTGGGAAATCTGTGGCGAAGTAGACCAATCCGCACGCGCGAGGGCTCCGAATCCCGGGCATGAGGACGCGACAGAGGACCCTTCTGCACGCGGCCCCGGGTGCGCTGAGCGGCCTGGTCGCCGGGTACGCGGCGCTTGCCGTGGCGGAGTTGGCCGCTGTCGCGGTCCGGCCGGAGGCCAGTCCGGTCACGGCGGTGGGCGGTGCGGCGATCGACCGTACGCCCTCGTGGGTCAAGGACTGGGCGATCCGGAACTTCGGGACCAACGACAAGCTGATCCTGCAACTGGGCATCCTCGTCGTGCTCGCGGTCTTCGCGATGGTGCTCGGGGTGCTGGCGCAGCGGCTGCGGAGGACGGCCTCGGCGGGCGTACTCCTCTTCGGGGCGGTGGGCGCCTGGGCGGCCACGGGACGTCCCGACTCGCCCGGGGTGCCGGATGCGGTCCCTTCTGTGGTGGGGGCCCTGGTCGCGGCGGCCGCGCTCTATCTGCTGGCCGGGTGCCCGGCTGCGTCCGGCCAGCCATGGAACGCGCCCTCGACGGCCTCTGGGATGGACCGCCGTGGCTTTGTCGTCGGTGTGGCCGGGGTGGCAGTGGCTTCCACCGGCATCGGGTTTCTCGGCTTGCGGCTGAATGCCGCCGGCGCCAAGCAGGCCGCGGCGTCCCGGGCCACGGTGACGCTTCCCCCGCCCGACTCGGCCGCGCCGAAGCTGCCGCGCGGAGTGGATCTCAAGCTGCCGGGGCTGAGCCCGTTCACCACGGCCAACCGCGACTTCTATCGCGTCGACACAGCACTGACCGTGCCGCGTGTGGACGTCGGTACGTGGAGGCTGCGCATCCACGGCGAGGGGGTCACCCGGCCGCTCACGGTTGACTTCCAGGAGCTGCTGGCCAGGCCGCTGATCGAACGTGACATCACCATGACCTGCGTGTCCAACGAGGTCGGTGGCTCCTACGTCGGGACCGCCCGCTGGCTCGGTGTCAGGCTCGCTCAGCTGCTGCGTGAGGCCGGCGTGCGGCCTCCGTCGAAGGGCGGCCCGGCCGATCAACTCCTTGCCCGCTCCGTCGACGGCATGACGATCGGCACCCCGGTCGAGACGGTCATGGACGGACGGGACGCCTTGCTGGCGGTCGGGATGAACGGTGAGCCGCTGCCCTTCGAGCACGGTTTCCCCGTCCGCATGCTCGTCCCCGGGCTGTTCGGCTATGTCTCTGCGTGCAAGTGGCTCCAGGACATCGAGCTGACCACGTTCGATGCGTACGACGCGTACTGGGTCAAGCGTGACTGGGCCGCCGAGGCGCCCATCAAGACGGAGTCCCGGATCGACACCCCGAAGCCGTTCGCGAGCCTCACAGCCGGCACGGTGGCCGTGGCCGGGGTCGCCTGGGCCCAGCACAAGGGCATCGACCGTGTCGAGGTCCGTGTCGACGGCGGTGACTGGCAGCGGGCCGAACTGGCTGCCGAGGGCCCGGTCGACACCTGGCGGCAGTGGTGGTGGCGGTGGCCTGCGAAGTCCGGCACCCACAGGCTCGAAGTCCGTGCCACCGACCGCACCGGCTACACCCAGACCGACAAGCGCGCCCGTCCCGTCCCCGACGGCGCCTCCGGCCGGCACTCGGTGGTGGTCACCGTGACCTGACATCCCCGCCACAGACCACGCGTACCTGAGACAGACAACATCCTCTACATCGGGAGAACTTCCGTGAACGCTCTGCGTATCCGCCGCACCGTCGTCGCCGTCACCGCCGCCGCTGTGCTGCCGGTCGCCCTGGCCGCCTGCTCCGGCGACAACCAAGCAGGGAACAAGGACAAGAACTCCGACGCGTCCTCGTCCTCGGCCAAGCCGTCCAAGGACAGTGGTGCCGCCGACGGCGGGATGAACACCATGGCCAAGCCGTTCGGGCCGGCCTGTTCCGCCGTGCCCAAGGACGGCAAGGGCAGCTTCGACGGTATGGCCAAGGACCCCGTCGCCACCGCTGCCTCCCACAACCCCGCGCTGTCCACCCTGGTCACCGCCGTCAAGAAGGCCGGTCTGGTCGACACCCTCAACAGCGCCAAGGACATCACCGTCTTCGCGCCGACCAACGACGCGTTCAACAAGATCCCCAAGGCTCAGCTGGACAAGGTCCTCGCCGACAAGGCCATGCTGACCAAGATCCTCACTGGCCACGTCGTCGGGCAGAAGGCCGCGCCCGAGCAGCTCGCCGACGGCTCCTTCGACACGCTGGCGAAGAGCAAGCTGACCACGGCCGGCTCCGGGGAGTCCTACACGGTCGACGACTCCGCCAAGGTCGTCTGCGGCAACGTCCAGACCGCCAACGCCACCGTCTACATCATCGACAGCGTCCTGCTGCCGAAGCAGTAGCCGGCACCCGCGTGGCCCGGGCACCCGGGCCACGGCGGTGGGCACCCGTTACCGGCGGGGTGGCAGACCGCTCACCGCTGTGGCCTGACGGTGGCGGCACCTTGGCCGCCAGGCATGCGGAGGGCAAGGTCATGGGCGGACGGCCACCAGCAGATCAACCAGATAGGTCTCCTCGACCTCGCCATCCGGGAAGGCATCGCTCAGCATTCTGCGCTCACCGGAGAAGAACGTACGCCTACGGGCCCCGTCCAGGACGAGGAACGCTGAGCGGCTGCCGAGGTTGGCCAAGTGCATGTCGAGGGGGGCCACCCGGGTCCAGCGCACCTGGTGGCGTGTGACCCGCAGACCTGTCAGGCCCGCCAGCCGGATGGCGTCACTGTCGCCTGGGCGCCTGGCGGGCGCCAGTTGCGTTCCGCAGCAGCGCGCGATGCGCTCGTGCTGCGCACGGAGCCACGGAACGTCGAAGGCAGTGGTGTTCCACCAGATCGCCAGTGCACCGGCCGGGCTCAGGACACGTAGCGCCTCCGGGACGGAGCGGGCCGGATCGGTCCACTGCCAGGACTGCGCGTAGGCGATGAGATCGCAGGAAGCGTCGGCCAGAGGCAGAGCGTTCCCGTCTCCACGCACGACCAGCACCTGTGGAAGCGCCTTGCGGCACTCGCGGGCCATGGCCTCACCGGGCTCGACGGCGATCACCTCGGCACCTCTCTCGCGCAGCAGCGCGGTGGCAATCCCGGTGCCCGCACCGACATCGGCGACACGGGTACCGGCCAAGGAGGCACCGCAGAGCTCCTCGATGGCATCGAAGAGCGCAGGCGGATACGAAGGCCGGCTGGCCGCGTACTGGGCGGCGGCCATATCGAACGACTGTGCGCGGGAGTTGGCGGTCATCTCCTCATCATCGAGCCGCACTTGGGCGACTGGAGGCCGATCGCCACCAACCCGGCGATCGGTTCCGGTCGCAGCATTGTGGGGCCAGTCGTATCGCCGGGCGGAAGCCGTCTGGTGCCCAGTCATGGCCTGGACCAGTGTGGTGCGGCCTCAGCTTCCGGATGCTTCGAGGAGTTCGTGCAGCAGGTGGGCGGCGGTGATCACACCGAGGAGGTGCGTGCCGTCCTCGGCCTGCTCGGCGACGGCGATCAGTGGACTGCGCACGCGGGCCATGAGCGCCGCCACTTCCAGCGCGGTGTCATCCGGGTCCGCGAGGGGAGGCGGGGGTGCGTCGACAGGCAGGCAGTCGCCGACGCTGCGCCCGGCCAGGGCCCGGCAGAGCTGATCGGCGTGCTTCTCGTCGACGACCGGGGCGAGGGCCGGGTCCTCGATGACATACCCCGGCACCAGGACCTTGATCATCTGCGAGGCCGGGAGGATCGCCCTGGGGCGGCCGTGCTCGTCGAGCACCAGGAGGCCGGGGAGCTTGTGCTCGGCCATCAGCCGCGCCGCCACCAGGGCATCGCTCTCGATGCTCACGGCTTCGTAGTCAACGGCCAGATCTCGTGCGCGCACGGCCTGCTCCTCGTCTGCTGGGAGTGTCCCTGGTCCCAGCGTCGCCCATCGCCGTGCTCCCGGCGATGACGTTGACGCGACGCTTACGCCGCATGCTTGGCCCCGGCGGCGCCTGCTCCAGCCCTCCTGTTGCGCGCCGGGCCGTTCGCGCAGCCCCGGCGTGCGGCAGCGCGAGCCCGGTCACGCTCACCCCGTGGTCCTCAGCCTCATTTCCGTTCGTTCCCGTCCTGGCCCATCCCCCCGAGTGCGGTGCGGACGACGCGTGCCGCCACGACGGCACCGCATCCGAGTGCTGCCTGGGTCCATGTGGCCATCGGTCAGGCCAGGGCGAAGTAGCGCAGCCACACGTATACGGCCGAGAGGGCCACGGTGACGGCGGTGACGACGAGGCCGTACTTGGTGAACTGCCAGAAGGAGATGGGCGTGCGGTTGCGTTCGGCGATGCCGAGCACGACGACGTTGGCGCTGGCACCGATGGCGGTGGCGTTGCCGCCGAGGTCCGCGCCGAGGGCCAGCGCCCACCACAGGACGTGGTCGGCGGAGCCGCCCATCGCCGTGACGAGATCGCTGGTGATGGGCGCCATGGTGGCGACGTAGGGGATGTTGTCGATGACACCGGACAGCACGGCCGAGCCGCCGAGCAGGACCATGGACCCGCCCAGTTCGTCGTTCCCGATCGCCTGCGCGAGGGCCTTGGACACCTCGCCGATCACGCCGGTCTCGATGAGTCCGCCGATCATGATGAACAGCCCTGCGAAGAAGGCGAGCGTGGGCCATTCGACCTCGCTGAGCACGTCGCGGGTTTCGGCTGTGGACACGGCGACCAGCAGGCCGGCCCCGAGGAGGGCGACGATGCTGGGCTCGTAGTGCAGTACCGGATGCAGGACGAAGCCGGCGACGACCAGGGCGAGGACGATCAAGCCCTGGACGAGGAGCCGGGGGTCGCGGATCGCCTCGCGTTCCTCCAGCTCCATCACCTCGGCGGCCCGCGCCTCGTCGTACCGGAACGACTTGCGGAACAGGACGCGGCTGAGCGCGATGAGGGCCAGTATCAGCAGGGCGGACAGGGGAGCGAGGTGGACGAGGAAGTCGTTGAAGGTCAGTCCGGCCCGGCTGGCGATGATGATGTTCGGCGGGTCGCCGACGAGGGTGGCGGTGCCGCCGATGTTGGAGGCGAGGACCTCGGCGATCAGGAACGGCGCGACGGGCAGTGCGAGGCGCTCGCAGACCAGCAGGGTGACGGGGGCGATGAGCAGCACGGTGGTGACGTTGTCGAGCAGCGCCGAAGCCACGGCTGTGATCACTATCAGCATGACCATCACACGGAAGGGCCTGGCTTTCGCCCTCTTCACGGACCAGATGGCCAGGTACTCGAACAGGCCGGTCTTCTTCAGGACGCCGACGATCATCATCATGCCCATCAGCAGGAAGATGACGTTCCAGTCGATGCCGCTGTGCTCGGAGTGGAAGGCCGACTTGTCGTCGGTCGCCCCGATGGCCAGCATCAGGCCGGCGCCGCCGAGGGCTGCCGCCACTCGGTGGATCTTCTCGGTGATGATCAGGGTGTATGCGCCGACGAAGATGACGATCGCGGCCCAGCTCTGCCAGTCGTTCATTGTTCTCCGATGAGTCGTTCCGTCCAGCGGCCATGAGCGTTGCCGCCTGCAGGGCTTCCGCGTTGGGCCGCCGCGGCGGTGACCTCGGTCGAGGCGGTGGGGCAGGGAGCGGAGAGGTCACGCGCGGACATGGCCGGTCTCCTTGCTGCGGGGCGTTGTTGCTGCGTCCTGGTCGCGGTCGGCGGGGATGCCGGTGAGGTCCTCGACGTGGAAGAGGCGGGCGATCGGGACGTCCGTGCTGCTGTGGGCGATGATCGAGGTCGCGATGCAGACCGCGATGAGGGTGTACGCCTCCTGGCCCTGCGGGATGCCGGACTGCAGCACCAGCAGGCCGTAGACGACGGATGCGAAGCCCTTCGGTCCGAACCAGGCGGCGACCAGTTTCTCCCGGCGGGCGAATCGTGTCCCGATGAGCGACAGCAGCAGTGATGCCGGCCGGATGAGGACGATCGCCAGGATGACGGCGGCGTAACCGCCGAGGGACAGGCCGCCGAAGAGCTGTGGGGTGAGCAGGGCACCGAACACCAACAGCGCGGTGAACTTGGCCAGTTCGGCCAGTGCCTCACCGAGCGGCTCGAACGCCGACTTCGCTTCAGGAGACGCCGCGGTGAGCACGGCACCGGCGGAGAAGGCGGCGAGGTAGGGGTTGGCGTGGGTGAGATGGCACAGCCCGTACAGGATGATCCCGGTGGCCAGCGGCAGCAGTGGCTGCAGCTTCGGCTCGGAGCCGAGTAGCCGGAAGCGCACGAGGCCGGCGACGAGGAGGGGCAGCAGGACGCCGAGGGCCAGCCCGAGGCCCAGCTCCAGCCCGATCTTCGCGAGCGAGGTATCCGCATGTCCGGCCGTGGGGCCGACTGCGGCGATCAGGATGAGGACGAGCGGCAGTGCCAGACCGTCGTTGATGCCGCTTTCCACGTTCAGCAACTGCCGGAGCCTGGCGGGGACTTCCTTGCGCCCGACGATCGCCGAGGCGAACACCGGGTCGGTGGGCGCCAGCACCGCTCCGACGAGGAACGATGTCGTCCAGTCCAGGCCCACCAGGTAGTGCGTGACCAGGGCCGTGCCGAGGAAGGCGAGCGGCATGCCGAGGCCCAGTGCACGGGCCGGGTTCTTCCAGTTCTCGCGCAGCTTCGGGAAGGAGACGTGCATCCCGTCGGTGAACAGCACGGCGAACAGGGCGAGGTCCGCGGTGACCGAGACGATCTCGCTGTCCGGTGTGATGTGGATCAGACCGAGGAAGCCGTCGCTGACCAGCGCTCCGCTGACGAGGAAGAGCAACGAGGTGGACAGGACCGTACGGGCGGCGAGCCCGGAGAGCAGCACCGCGATGAGCAGCGCGACTCCGAAGACGGCAACGAGCACCATGGGTGTCCCCGATCGGTAAAGAGAGCTCTCTCCAATTCGCCGACCAGGCTTCCCGGCACACCGCGGGGAACCATACCTGCTCTTTACGCGATTTTGACAGGTCTCTAGCGCGCATCGGTGGCGCGCCATTGTTGCCGGAGCCCGGCAGGGAATTCGCAGAGGCTTTTGACCTTCGAGGCCCCCGGTTCTGCGTAACGGAGCGGTCTCGCTCGCTGCGACTTTCGAAACCTACCCACCGTTATGTGATGTGCGTCACTAATGGATTGGTAAAGGGCGTGCTAAAACTGCGCAACACCGCAGGCGGCCCACCCCTCGTCGCAGCGCGGAGTGCCGGCACGCACCGGCAGCACGACCAGGGTGATCACGGTCCGAGTCCGCGGACCGTGGCCCCGCGGGTCGCCGATCGGACACGGCGTTCGCCCAAAGACCGCACATCCACCGGCGCAACCTCCTGTGCGCCGGTCCCTGCGCCACCGAGGTAGCCATCGTGTCTCTCGATGCATTCACCAGATCCGTCGACACCGCAGTCAGCTCGTTCTTCGAACCCATAGCTGCCTGGCTCGGTGAAGTCGTCTTCTACTCCGTTCCCGTCGGTGGGACGGAACTGCCCCTCATCGTCGCCTGGCTCGTGGTCGCCGGTCTGGTCTTCACCGGCTGGTTCGGGTTCGTGCAGGTCCGTAAGTTCCGGCTCGCTGTCGACGTGGTGCGTGGCAAGTACGACGAGAAGGGGTCGGCCGGCGAGGTCAACCACTTCCAGGCGCTGACCGCCGCGGTCTCCGGCACCGTCGGTCTCGGCAACATCGCCGGTGTCGCCGTCGCCGTCTCCATCGGCGGCGCCGGAGCCACCTTCTGGATGATCCTCTGCGGTCTGCTCGGCATGGCCACCAAGTTCGTGGAGGTCACCCTCGGCGTGAAGTACCGCGAGGTGCACGCCGACGGAAGCGTCTCCGGTGGCCCCATGCACTATCTGCCCAAGGGGCTCGTCGACCGCTTCGGCAGCCGCGGCAAGACCCTCGGCAAGGTCCTCGCCACCCTGGCCTCCGCCATGGTCCTGTTCTTCGGCCTCTTCGGCGGCAACCTCTTCCAGGTCAACCAGAGCTACGCCCAGCTCGTCTCCGTCACCGGCGGCGAGAGCGGCATCCTGGGCTCCTCCGCCGACGCGCTGTTCTTCGGCGTCCTCGTCGCGGCGCTCGTCGGTATCGTGCTGCTCGGCGGCATCCGCTCCATCGCCTCGGTCACCAGCAAGCTCGTCCCCGCCATGGCCGGCATCTACATCGTGGCCTGCCTGACCGTGATCCTGGTGAACGTCACTGCCCTGCCCGCCGCGGTCGGCACCATCATCGAAGGCGCCTTCAACCCCGAGGGCGTGGCCGGTGGTGTGCTCGGCGCCCTGATCATCGGCTTCAAGCGGGCCGCGTTCTCCAACGAGGCCGGTCTGGGCTCCGCCCCGATCGCGCACTCCGCGGTCAAGACCAAGCACCCCGCCAGCGAGGGCCTGGTCGCCCTGCTGGAACCGTTCATCGACACGGTCGTCATCTGCACCATGACCGCGCTGACCATCGTCATCGCGAGCCCCGACAGCTGGAAGGTCGGCAACGGCGACGCCCAGGGCGTCACCATCACCTCCGACGCCTTCGCGACCGTCATGCCCTGGTTCCCGTACATCCTGACCGTCGCGGTGCTGCTCTTCGCCATCTCAACGGTGCTGACCTGGGGTTACTACGGCCTCAAGGCATGGTCGTACCTCTTCGGCCGCAGCAAGGCCAGCGAACTCACCTACAAGGTCGTCTACACCCTGTTCGCCGTCGCCGGCTCCCTGCTGACCCTCCAGACGCTCATCGACATGGCCGACGCAGTGCTCTTCATGCTGGCCGTCATCAACATCATCGGCCTCTACCTCCTCGCCCCGGTCGTCAAGCGCGAGCTGAACTCCTTCCTGGAGTACGTCCGCGCCCGCAAGGCCGGTGAGACCGACGGGGCCGACGAAGACCAGGAGCCGGTGAAGACCACCGTCTGACCGCCCCCGCGGCCCGGCTCCTCAAGCGGGGTCCGTATACGCTCGCGCCTTGCGTATACGGACCCCGCTTACCTGTGTATCGGCAGGTGAATGCGATCGTTGGCCCTCTCGCCGATCCTGGCGTCGTGCTGGCCGCCGGTCACCGTTGCAGTCGCAGGCCAGAGGTCCTGCTGGTCGGTAGACCCAGCACACGAAGGCCGGCTACTCCACAGGGGCATCGGATGGGGGCCGACCCGGAATCTCCAGCAAGGTGGACAGGTATTCGGGGCGTTCTTCGACCACGAGGTGTCCAGCCTCGGAGATCACACCCAGCTCAGCTCCGAGTGTGGCGCGCACTGCCGGGCCGAGCCGCCGCGGAGGGAGGAAGGCGTCGTGCTCCCCGGTGACGACCAGGTGGGGGATCGATCGCGCGGTCAGGGTGGCGGCGCCGGGCGCCCCGCTGGAGCGCGCGTGCCGGGCGACCAGTGTCATCCATTGCACCAGTTCCTCGCGGGGTAGATGGTCAGGCGCGAGCATGGCACGCAGGAGCCGGGCGCTGTGCGTCGGTGCGGGCCGCAGGAACCAGGCGGCCGAGGCGGCCAGCACGGTGGGGGTCAATCTCAGCCTGGTTAGTCCGCCAGGGGAAACCAGGACGAGCCGGTCGATCCGGGGACAGCCGGTGGACAGGGCGATGGCGGCACCGAAGGAGTGGCCCATCACCGCTACCGGCTCGGACGACATCTTCTCGATGACCTCGCTCAGCCACGCGCCGTACCAGGACAACCGGCCGCCGGAAAGGCCACGTTCGCCGGAACTGAGACCGGGCTGGCCCGGGACGTCAACCAGCAGGACCCGGTGGCCGGTGGCGACCAGGGCCGTGGCCAGCGGCAGGGACGCGGCGGCGTTGAAGTTGGTGCCCGGGACGAACACGACGGTCGTTGCGCCGGAGCCGGCGAGAACCAGGTGGGTCGATGCGCCCTTTGCGGTCACCGTCTTGCGTTCGTGTGGCACCGGCCATGCGGCGAGCTGGTCGAGGCACCAACGTCGGATCAGCTCCCTGCCCGTCGTACTGCGGTAGATCGAGTCCACCGGTCGAGTATCGCGCCTCGTCCCGGGCCGTGACATGAGAAGTGCCTCAAGGGTTGGGCAACGTTGTGACGCAAGCTCCCAGGGGCGTTACAGCTCCTTCGCCGGCCAGTCGAGCAGGCGTGCGCCGATGACGGCGGTGTGAAGGGTGTAGCGGTGCACGGGGTCGGCCGGATTGGAGCCGGTGAGCTGGTGAATGCGGCCCAGGCGGTAGGTCAGTGCCCGGACGCTCAAGGACAGGCGCCGGGCGGCTTCCGCCGATACGCATCCCGAGTCGAAGTACGCGGTCAGCGTCTCCAGCAGCGGTTCGGCGCCGCCGCGGGCCTGCCGGAGCGGGCCGAGGGCACTGCGGACGAGGTCCGCCATAGCCTCGCGGTCCCGGGTGAGAACGGGGTAGACGAGGAGGTCAGCGGCGTGGAGGACGGGATCGTCGAGGTTCATGCGCTCCGCCAGTCCGAGGGCGTTCAGGGCCTCTTGGTAGGACTGGACGACGCCGCCGGCGCCGGGGTGGGTACGGCCCACCGCGACCCGGCCGCCGTCCGTGGCGGCGTGGGCCTGCTTGGCGAACGAGGTCAGGACGTCCGTCTGGTCCCCGGGCGCGATGCAGATCAGGCGGCCGTCCTTGGTGGTGAGCAGTATCTGGCGGTCGCCGAAGCGCCCCAGGAGGGCGAGTTCCACGCGGCGTGCGACGGGGTCGGCCTCCGAGTAGGCGGCGGTGCCCTCGGCGACGGCGACGGCGTGGGCGTGGGAGAAGCGCAGGCCGAAGCGCTCGGCACGTTCAGCGAGGCGCCCCAGGTCGGCGCTTCCATGGAGCAGGTCGTCGATGAATTCGCGGCGTTCGGCCTCTTCTTGGCGTACGGCGAGGTGCTGGGCACGCTCAAAGCCCTCGGCGAGGGCATCGACGACCTGTGCGACGGCGGCGAGGGCACTGTCGGCGTGCGCCGACGCATGGCGCGGCCAGGCGGCGCGGGTGACCGTGAGGTGGCTGTTGATCAGGGAGCGCAGGCTGTGGCCGGCCTCGGCCGCCTGCTCACCGGCCGTGCGCCGAGAGGCGAGTTCGTCACGGTTCAGGAGGCGCCCGGTCCGTGCCACGTCGTCGAGGGTCCGGTCGTATCCGTCCAGGAACTCCTCGGGTATCTCCCGCCGTGCCACTCGTCCCACCCCTTGGCGTATTGCTTGCGCTTTCTTAACACACACAGGCCGGAGAGGCTGCGCGCCGATGCGGAGACCGGCGGGGAGACAGGCAGGAGCCCGCCGACAGCAATCCGCCGGCGGGCTCCTGCCTTCCCCTGTTGGATGGTTAGTCGGTGATCGGGATCTGCCCGTTGGCGGCGGCCCGCTCAGGGACGGATGCCTCTGCCTTCGCGGCCGTGCCGCGCTGAGTGAGGCCCTTGAGCATCTCGGTGAAGTCGACGCCCGTGGTGGAGCTGAGCAGTTCCATGCCCTGGGCGACGTTGTCGGCGACCGTACGGGAGAGCTGGCCGGCGCCGTCCGTCGAGATCACGGTCATCTTGTCCACGGCGCTGAGCGGTTCGGACGCCTTGGCGACGACCTGCGGCAGCGCCTCGACCAGCATCTGGAGCATGGCCGCATCGCCGTACTGCGCGAACGCGTCGGCCTTCCTCCGCATCGCTTCGGCCTCCGCCGAGCCCTTCGCCGCGATCGCCGCCGCGTCCGCCTCGCCCTCGATCCGTACCGCCTCGGCGAGCGCCGCACGGTGCAGCTTCTCGCCCTCACCGGTCAGCCGGGCACGCTGCGCCTCCGCCTCGGCCTCCTTGACCCGGGCGATGCGCCGGGCCTCGGCCTCCTGCTCGGCCTGGTAGCGGGCGGCGTCGGCGGGCTTGCGGACCTTGGTGTCGAGTTCCCGGTCGGTCAGCGCGGCCTGCCGCTCGGCGACCTTCTCCTGCTCGGAGAGGACCTCCTGCTGACGCGCGGCCTCGGCGAGCGGACCGGCGGCATTGGCGCGGGCGGCCGCAGCCTCGGTCTCGACGCGGATCTCGGCCTGCTTCAGGTTGAACGTCCGCTCGGCGATGGCGATCTCCTCGGCCGCCTTCAGCCGGGCCTGCTCCGAAGCACGCTTCGCGTTCGCCTCGGCGATGTCGGCCTCCTGACGGGCGCGGGCGGCCTCCGGCCTGCCCAGGTCCTCCAGGTAGGAGCCCTCGGTGGTGATGTCCTGGATCTGGAACGCGTCCAGGATCAAGCCCTGCCCCGACAGGCTCGCCTCGGCCTCCTCCGCGACCTGCCCGGCGAAGGCGGCCCGGTCGCGGATGATGTCCTCGACGGACATCCGGCCGACGATGGCCCGCAGCGCGCCGGAGAGCACTTCCTGGGTGAAGCCGACGATGCCGTTCTGCTGCTGCAGGAAGCGCTGGGCCGCGGCCCGGATCGCGTCCTCGCTGCCGCCGACCTTCACGATCGCGACGCCTTCGAGGTTGGCCTTCACCCCGCGCAGGGTGACCGCACCCCGGACGGCGACCGGGATGTGCCGGCTCGACAGGTCCAGGGAGAACTTCTGCTGGACGAACGGGACCACGAAGACGCCGCCACCGACCACGACCTTCTGGCCGCTGTTGTCGATGCTGACCTGTCCGGTATCCGGGTCGATGGACTTCTTGCCCCGCCGTCCGGTGATGATGAACGCCTCGTTGGGCCCCGCGACCTTGTAGCGGGTGATGACGACGAGGGCGAGCAGGACGAGGAGTACGACGACTCCTACGACGGCGGCGATGACTGGACTCATATCGGAGATCCCCCCTGCCTTCCCAGGGGTCGGCAGATCGAGTGGTGGTCTGTGTTCGGTGGTCTGATGTGGGTGGTCCGGGTTCGGTGGTGGGAGACGGCTCCGGCTACCTGTCGAGGAGGTCGTGGGCTGAGAGGCGGTGCCGGTCGGTCAGCGCTCGACGGGCCGGACGGCCACCGAGGTGGACGAGAGCGGGGCCTCCACCCAGACCTCAGCCCCTCGGGCCACGGGAACCGCGCTCTTGGCCGCCAGCTTCACGGGGTGGCCCCCGAGACGAATCAGCACTTCGCCGTAGCCGTCGGCGGGAATGGCGGTCACCACCGATCCCGCCGTACCGATCAGGTCGTCCTGGCGCGGAGTGGCGTCGGTCTGATCGCGCATCAGCACCCGGCTGAACTTCCACGCGAGCCAGCCCGCGGCGGCTCCGGCGAACACGCCGATTCCCGCGGCGGCACCGGCACCGAGTCCGGTGCCGCCCAGCAGGATCGCGCCGCTGAAACCGAACATCGACAGGAAACCGGCGATCACCGGAAGCGACAGCAGACCGTCGAAGAGCCCGTCCAGAACTCCCCCGAAGGCCCCTTCGAGGACACCGTCAAAGACCAGCGAGAGCACGAGCAGCACGATGCCTGCTATGCCGAGGCCAAGAAACCAGGTCACTGCGGACGCCCTCCCCCGTTCTCTCGAATCGCTTGAACGGGAAGGATCGTCGCACGCATGACCGATGCGGCACATTGCCGGATTCCGGCAATCTTTACGCGTCTTTAATGCCGCCTCGTATCACGCCGTGTTCGGCGTGAATGGCTGTCCGGCGTGCCCGCGCGCTCCGCTACGGCACGCTACTGGGCTGCCAGCGGTCGGGCAGGGGATCAGCTTCAGCACCCGGCGGCCAGGTCCTGGGCGCGGCCGTCACCGACCTGCCGGCGCCGTCTGTCGCCCCGAAGTCATCAGCCTCGCCCCGATTCTTCTCAACGGCGGCTACGACGCGGCCTTCGCGGCCGAACGGGGAATCCCGAGCGTTCACCCCGCCACCACTCGGCCGTTCGGGTTGAACTCTGCATTCCCGGCAAGTCAGTGCGTGGCCCCGCCCGTTGGGGTTCGAGATGCGCGACGATCACGACTAGGTGCCGCGTGCGTCGCACCGTCGTCCCGGCTTCCAGCCGGTGGCCCTGCGCCTCTGTGGCATTCGGCGGGCGCAGGGCCAACTCGCTGCGCGGGGCGTCGATTGCCCTGGTGCCTTCTGAAGGGGCGCTCCAGGCCGGTACGCAACCAACGCCTCGGGCGTGGCGCGTAGCGTCAGGCAACACCCCGTGCGGCGGATGGTCACTTGGGGATGGTCGAGGCGACGTCGTCGAGGGTGTCGTCGGTGACCAGGCCGGTGTCCTCCAGGACGTCCATGTGGTCCTGGACGGTGTTGTTGGTCTGGGTGGCCAGTCGCCGGATCAGTGTGTTCTTGGTGGTGGCGCGGACCTCGCCGATGGTGATGAAGATCTTGCCGTGGGAGGCGCGGAGCAGGTCGACGAAGAGCTGGTCGAACGCCTTGCCCCGGGCCTTCTTCAACTGGCTCACCCAGCCCTGCTGTTCGGCTGTGGCCTGGTCGGGGATGGGGACGCTCAGTGCCTCGGAGTCCTCGCGGGCGAGCTGGTCGAGCTTGCTGTGTCCTTCGAGCAGATGCATCCCGGCGCGCTTGATGGCCTCGCTCGACGCGTGCGTCTGGGCGAGCCGCCCGGCCGGCATCTCCCACAGCCCGGCCTGCCGGACCTTGGTGAGGAAGGTCTTGTCCAGGGCGGTGACGTCGCCCGAGTTGCCGCCCTCCGGCCCGGCCGCTGCCGCATTCGCGGCCGGCAGATCGGCGGAGACGGACTCTTCGGCGGGGCTGTTCCGCTGCCACAGCCACACGGATACGGCAGCGATGACCGTGGTGAGGGCGAGAGCGGCGGCTATGAGGCGGCCGCGGTTCGACGTGGGCCTGGGGTTTCGCGCGTGCGATTTCATCGTGCCTCCTGGAATGCGCGCGACGGATCGCCGACGGGCGCCGTCCTGGCGATGGCGGGCGGCGCCACGCTAACCTTTGCATTAGGCAAAGAAGCGGATTGAGGCAACGATGCTCAAAACCAGCCGACAGGCGAGGCTCATGGGCTACTATCCCGTTCCTTCGCGCCGCCTTCTGGCCTTGTCCGTGCCGGGGGCATCTTGGCCGGAGGCTTCAGAGGGCGTTTCGAGGGGTTGATGCCTCCTTTCCGTCGTGTGTGGCTCGGGCGAGGTCTTGTGGGTATGGGCTTCGGGCGTCGTAGTCGTGCGGTGAGGTTGAGGATGTGGCGCGGGATGACTGGGCTCCCTGCCTTCACGGCGCCCGGCTGGGTGGGGGAGCCGGGTGAGCGGGGCCGGCCGGAGGGGTCGGGCGAACACACGACCGACGGGGGATCATGATGGAGTACCTGGGGCCACTGGAACTGGTCGGGGACCGCTGGATCATCGGGGACCCTAAGCGGGAGGGCGGCTCGTGCGTGGTCCTCACCGCCGAGGGCATGGAGCACCATGAGCCCGGAGCGCCGGAACCCCTGGCCGTCGTCCCGTGGTCCAAGTTCGTGGAGCTGGATATCCGAGCCACCTATCAGGCGTGGCACGCCACTCGCACCATGGGCGTGCTGGGCGTTCTCGGCGGCCACATGGAGACCGGCCGCAACGGCTGTTCCGTGGGTGGGCTCCTTCGCCATCCGTACGAGCCCTGGTCGGTGAACTACACCCATCACGAGCGCCCCTACACAGGCAACCACGTCTACGTGGTGAAAGCCCTGTTCCGGAGGGCGTCCGAAGTGAGGGCATTGCACCGCCTGGGTGACCCGGAGTGGTTGGGGGCGGCTGTCACCCGGCTGGCGCCGTTGTCGGCGTGGTGGGCCCCCTCGCTGAATCGCCAGGTGAGGGAGATCATCGAGGACCTCGGCGCCTGAGTGGTGTTCTGCGCGACTGCGTCTGATGTCAGCTTGAGTCGGTCTCTGGGGTGGCCGGCGCCGGCGGGGTGAGGGTGAACAGGCCGGGCTCGGCATCGGTGAGGATGCCGCGGTTGACCAGGCGTTTCAGCTTGGCGTGCATGTCTTCGGTGTGCCGCGGTTCGGTGCTGGCACCCAGGTGCGACAGACGTCCCTGGCGCGCAGCCCGTCCCCGTTCGGATCGAAGGGGGCCGGGATCTCGCGGTGGCCGGGCGGCAGCGGCTCGGGCAGTGGGGCGCCGTCCTCGGCGGCCGGTTCCAGCACGGTCTCGCGGGCGGTCTCCGGTCGTTCCAAGGTGCGCTCGGCGGCGGCGAGTTGTGCGGTGGGACCTTGCCGTCGCGGAACCGTGGAAGCCCGTCCGTCGTCCGGGTGTGCCGGTGAGGCCATCCTGCGTCAGGTGGAGACGGGCGTGTGGAGCGCACGCAGGGCGCTCTGGTGGGTGAGCCAGCCGACCAGCCGGTCTTTGTCGGGGGTGAGTGCGGGGAGGCCGGTCCCGGGTGCGGTGACAAGGGTGTGCAGGGCGGTGGACAGCGGCATGTCGGTGGTGAGCGGAGCGGTCGGTTCGGTGAGATCGGCCGCGAGGGCCGGGGGTTCACAGTCGCCGCCGGGGCGTTCGGCGAGCACTTCGGCCACGGATCGGGCGGTAAGCGTGCCCAGGTAGCGCCCTTGGGCGTCCAGGGCCGGCAGTGCTCCGTGAACGGATCGGACCAACAGGTCTCCTGCTTCCCGCTCCCCTACCGTCTGCCACCATCCAGGGCGAAGGGGGGAGCCGCTGGCCCGGGCGCGAGCGGGAGGCGCCAGGGAACAGATTTTCGACAGTGCGACAGTTGCATAGTCTGAAATGCGTTCCCGGGGTGCAAGGGTTACGGGGCTCCGGAGTGTCGAAGCCTTGCGCTGGGCGCGCTGGTGCGCCCTGCCTCGTGAGGGCGGCACCGGTGATGGGCGTTGTGTGGACGGTGGGTGTCCCGATGGGACCGCTGTTGTCGCCGGACGGTAGAAATGGGGCATGGCCGAGAGCGGAGCCCCCATGAAGGGCGTGGACGACGTGGATGCGGTGACCCGAGCGGTGCTCACGGCGTCAAGGCTGCTGGTCGCGGTGTCCGCGCGGTCACTCGGCGAGGTCGAGGAGCGGGTGACGCTTCCCCAGTTCCGGATGCTGGTGGTGCTCGCCACGCGAGGGGCCACCAAGCTGGTCGCGCTCGCCGAACTGCTCCAGGTCGCCCCCTCGACCGCCATGCGCATGGTGGACCGGCTCATCGCGGCCGGTCTGGCGGACCGCCAGGCCAACCCCGCCAACCGGCGCGAGACCCTTCTCCAGCTCACCGACGAGGGGCGGCGCACCGTTGAGGACGTCACCGCCCGCCGCCGCGCGGAGATCAGCACCATCGTCGAACGTCTCGCCCCTGCGCAGCGCTCCGCGCTCATTGATGCGCTCACGGCCTTCAATGACGCGGGAGGCGAACCGCCGGTGGATGCCTTGGAGCTGCATCCCCTGGGATGGGCCGACACCGTGCCGGAACGCCGTAGCTGAGGCACGTATGGCGAGATCCACCTGGACGGGACGGGGGCACCCGCTCAGCCTTCCTCCGTCGCGCCTCCTTCTTTGCCGCAGCACGCCGCCCTCGAACAGCGGAGCAGCGGAGTCACCATGTGACGCGACCGTGCCCGTGGACCGTCGGGAGCGGGCAGGTGGCCCGCAGCCTGTGGTTCAACTGGTGGCGGTCACGCTCCGGCAGGTGCGGTGGCGGACCAGGTGGCGCCCGCGCCACTGCGTCGATGGGTCAGATCCGGTATGGCCTGTCGCAGAAGTGGGGCAGCCTCGTTCGTCGTCACGCGCCGACGCGATCGCGGAACGTGGGCAGTTGGGTCAAGTGGGAGGATTGCGAGGGTGACGGTAAGAACCAGTGACATCGCGAAGGCGGCAGGCGTGCTGCGTGCCGGAGGTCTGGTAGCTCTCCCTACCGAGACCGTCTACGGTCTGGGCGCCGACGCCGAGAATCCCGCCGCGGTCGCGCGTATTTTCCAGGTCAAGGGGCGTCCGCCCGCCCATCCGCTGATCGTTCACATCGGCGCTGCGGAGCAGCTGGGCGACTGGGTCGAGGACGTTCCGGAGGCGGCGCGGCTGCTGGCCGAACGTTTCTGGCCGGGGCCACTCACGCTGGTCCTGCGGCGTGGTCGCCGGGTTCCTCTCGAAGCGACGGGGGGCCTGGAGACGGTGGCGGTGCGGGTGCCCGACCACCCGGTCGCGCTCGCGCTGCTGTCGGCCTTCGGAGGTGGTGTCACAGCCCCGTCCGCGAACCGTTTCGGCTCGGTCAGCCCCACAACGGCAGGCCACGTTGGTGCCGAACTCGGCGAGGCGGTCGACTTTGTGCTGGACGGCGGGCCCTGCGAGGTCGGTGTGGAGTCGACGATCGTCGATGTCACGGGCGATGTCCCGAGCATCCTCCGGCCCGGTGGGGTGACGCGTGAGGACCTCGAAGCGGTGCTGGGGCGCCCGGTTGCAGTCCCTACAGCGAGCCGCGTTCGAGTGCCGGGTCAGCATCCGTCGCACTATGCGCCGCGGGCGAGGGTCGTTCTCGTCGAGCCCGAGAGGGTTGTCGCCGAAGCGGAACTCGCGCAGGAGCTCGGGCACCAGGTGGGCGTCTTCCTTCCCCCGTCCGTCGCCGACGCACCGGTGAAAGCGCACGCCGTGGTGGCAGTTCCCACGTCGATGGGCGCCTACGCGCGCGGGCTGTACGGCTTCCTGCGCGCGCTCGACCAGCGCGGGTGCGATCTCATCGTCGCCTCCCTGCCGGCGGAGGAGGGACTGGGACTGGCGATCGCCAACCGGCTCCGCCGCGCCGCCGGGCCCCGGCCCTCCTCCGCCACCGACCTCCAGGAGCGCTGAAAGCCGGCGGGCGGCACCAGGGGTCACTGCGCGGGGGCAGCAGCCCTGCTCAGACCGTGGGAGGCGACCAGTCGCGCACTGCCGTCGGCCAGCCGGTAGGACAGGCCGGCCACGGCAAGGCGGCCGGCCGCCACCCGCTCGGTCAGGAGGCGGGAGCGGTCCAGCAGCAGGTCGACGGTGTGCCGGATGTGCTCGTCAAGGATCTCTTCGGGCTGCTGGCGTCCGGCGGCGCGTGCCGCCAGCACGCTCGGGGTCACTCGCTCGACGACGTCACGGACGAACCCGGAGGGCACCTTGCCGCCGTCGGCGGCGTCGAGAGCAGCCGCGACGGCCCCGCAGGAGTCGTGGCCCAGGACCACGACCAGTGGGCAGTCCAGCACACTCACCCCGTACTCGATGCTGCCCAGCACCTCCGCACCGGCGACATGCCCGGCGGTGCGGACCACGAACAGATCCCCCAGTCCCCGGTCGAAGATGATCTCGGCGGCCAGCCGGGAGTCGGAGCACCCGAACATCACGGCGAAGGGGCTCTGGGCAGGTGCGGTCTCGGCACGGCGTGCGGCGTCCTGATTGGGGTGCTCGGGCAAGCCGCCCACGAACCGCTGGTTGCCGGCCAGCAGCATCTCGAAGGCGTCATCGGGAGTCGGCGTCAGTGTCTTGTTCATGGCGGCAGAGTACGGTCGGCCCCGCGCAAGCGCGCGGCCGGGCCACGGACGGCAGCCTGCTCACCTCCGCCATCGACACCCCCAGACGCCGGGCGATGTCGATCTCGGCGTCTCCTCAGCGCGATGGGCTGACCAAGATCGTCCCGGGGGTGGCCGTGAATTCTCCGTACCCTGCGTGCCCGAAACGGAGAGACCTTGCGCGGCACGGACCTGGAAATGATCGAGCGACCTTACGACGGATGCGGAAAGTGCCTGCTCGGCGTGCGGCGTCTGTCCCGCAGGAAGCTGGCCACGTCGTCCCCGGAGCGTCAACGGGAGGACGTGCTGACAGCCGCAGCATCTGTCGGCGGGCACATCATCGGCTGGGCCGACGACTGGGAGGTATCGGGAGCCACGGACCCGGTCACCCGGCCCAAGCTCGGTCCGTGGCTTCGGGATGAGCGGGGGCCGTACGGACGGCCTCGTCGCCGCAGCGGTGGACCGGCTCGGCCGCAACGTCGTTGACTGTGATCAGGCTGGTAGCTCGCCGCATCCTTGCCGACCCCGAGCGCAACACCTGCGCCACGACGGCCCAGTCGCGGTAGAAGTCCTGTGGGGACCGCACGTGCTGTGGCGGATTGGTGATTGCGCGAAGGTAGGCGGTTTCCTCGTCCTCCAGCAGGAGTGCGGCCGCCAATGCCCTTTGGGCCTGGGGTGAGGGATTGTGTTCGCGTCCCTGTTCCAACCACACGTAGTCGGTGCTCACCCCGGCGAAGACGGCGACCTCTTCGCGGCGCAGACCAGGGGTGCGACGTGTCCCCGCGGGTATCCCGTGGTCCTCGGCGTCAGCGCGCGTCGGGCCCGCAGGAACTCGCTCAGTCGGTTCTTGTCCATGCCTGCCAACGTACGGGCCAGAACCGCCACCGGGTGGCCCTGCCACACCCACCCGGACGAGAGGGGCAGCCGTGGTTCGAAGGCCCCGGCACGGCTGCCTCACACGACTGGGTTCGATGGCAGAGGGCAACTTCGGGAGTCGCGTCGGGCGTCGTAGGCATGATCAAGGTCGATGAGTTCGGGCGTCACTTGCGGCCCAGTGGGCGTTGTCCGTGGCAGCGCCCAGCTGCCTCGCACGGGCCCGCCGCCTGACTTTGGTCTGAACCGGCCTTGGCGGGTCAGCGGGCGAGGGAGACGGCGAAGGGCTTGAAGCCGTGTCGGCGCAGGATGTGGGGCACGACGAGGATCATGGCCTCGGTGGCGCGGGCTGTGGTGATGCCGCCGAGGTCCTCGATCCATGCGGGCTGCCAGCCCAGGTCGCCGAGCAGGCCGGTGACGGTCTTCTTTGCGTTCTGGTCATCGCCCGAGAGATAGGCGGTCGGTGGGGTGGCCAGGGTTTCGGGGGCGGTCATGACCATGAACAGCATGGTGTTGAGGGTCTTGACCACATGGGTGTCGGGGAGGGCGGCCTGGAGCTGCTCGGCGAGGCTGCTGCCGGGGTAGCACAGGTCGCCGGGCAGGCCGTCGCCGGCGTCGCGGGTGGCGTTGGAGACGTCGATGAGGATCTTGCCGGCGAGTTCGGTTCGCAGGCTGGTCAGGCGGTCAAGGGCGCTGTCGCCGGGCGTCGCGTTGATCACGATGTCCGCGGTGCGGGCGGTGGTGCGCTGGTCGGCGAAGGAGACGCGGGGGCCTGTGTCTTGGGCAGCCGCTGTGGTCTCTTCCGTCGGGCTCCGGTGGCCGAGGATGACGTGGTGTCCGGCCTGGGAGAGCTTGCTGGCGAGGTTGGCGCCGACGCGGCCGGTGCCCAGGATGCCGATGCTGGTCATGAGGTGATGCTCCTTGCGGTATCGGGTGGAAGAGCGGAGGTGCCCGGTCAGGCGATGGTCGACAGGACCTTGAGGGTGGTGGCGTGGATGCCGGGTGCGGCGGCCAGGAAGTCGCGGCTGCCCGTGTGCCAGGGTTCGCCCGCCAGGTCCGTGACGGTGCCGCCGGCCTCGGAGACCAGCAGGGCGCCGGCGACCAGGCCGGAGCGGACGTCGGAGAACTGCCAGAAGGCGTCCATGCGTCCGGCGGCGACGTGGATGAGCTGCATCGTGGCGGGCACGGACACGCGCACTACCAGGCCGTTGATGAGCATGGCGGTGACCGAGTCGCCGATCCGCCGGAAGGTGCGCTCGTCCTCGCCGGGCCTGGCCTGGCCGGTGCCGGTGAGCGCGGCGCCCAGGTCGGTCTTGGCGGACACCGTCAGGGGCCGGTTGTTGAGGTGGGCACCGCCGCCGGCGACGGCGGTGTAGGTGTCGTCGGTGAGCGGCAGGTGGACGACGGTGAGCACCGGCTGGTTGTCGCGGACCAGGGTGGCGGTCACGGCCCAGTCCTCCATGCCGTGGACGTGGTTGATGTTGCCCTCGGCGGGGTCGACGACCCACCACTCCCCGGGCGGGAGCGCACCGCCGGCCAACTCGTCCTCGGCCCACTGCGATCCGGGCCGGGCCCGCAGCAGCGGCTCCCGGAGCACGTCCAGCACCGCGTCGTCGTTGGCGTGGATCTCAGCGACGACCTCGTCCAGACTCACGCCCCGGGCCTGCGAGGTGTGGCGGTCGCGCAGCGTGAGGCCGGCGGCCTTCACCGCGGCGGTCACCTCGGACAGGAGCGTCGTGTCGGCGGCGAAAGGCATGGCTGTGCTCATGGCGGGCTCCCTGGGTTCGGTCCTTGCGGGGCGGCTTGTGCCGCACCCGCCCTTCGAAGTTAGGCCCCCTGATTGCTAACAACAAGTGCATGCTTTTCACTCGTAGAGTTACTCTCATGCAACTGGATTTGAACCTGCTCACCGCCCTGGACGCGCTGCTGGAAGAGGGCAGTGTCGCCGGCGCGGCAGCACGCCTTCACGTCACCGCACCGGCGATGAGCCGCTCCCTGGGCCGCATCCGCAAGGCCACCGGCGACCAGATCCTGGTCCGCACCGGCCGCAGCATGGTCCCCACCACCCGAGCCCTGGCCATGCGTGCCCAGGTCCACGCTCTCGTGCAGCAGGCACACCAACTTCTGTCCGCGCAGCAGGAACTCGATCTGGCGGCTCTGGAGCGGGTCTTCACCGTGCGTTGGCACGACGCCCTGACCGCTGCTTGCGGCACCGCCCTGATCACCGCCGTCCACCGCCAGGCCCCCGGCGTCCAACTGCGCCTGTCCGCCGAACCCGGTACGGACACCCCCGAGCTGCGCCGAGGCGAGGTCGACCTCGAATCAAGCTCCAGTCGGCCGACGCTCCCCGACATCCGCCACCGCCTCATCGGCAGGGATCGGCTGGTCGTCGCCGTACGCCCAGGCCACCCGCTCACCGAAGGCCCGCTGAGCCTCGAACGCTACGCGGCCGCCGAACACCTCACCGTTTCGCGGCGCGGACGCCTACACGACCAGATCGATGACGCCCTGACCACGCGCGGCAACGAACGACGCGTCGTGGCCGCCGGGCCCACCGCCGCCTTCGCTCTGCAACTCGCGCTCGACACCGACCTGGTCGTCACCCTTCCAGACGCGGTCACCCGCGCAGCCCGGGACCAACTCGGCCTGGTCGCACTGCCGTTGCCACTCCAGTTGCCCGACGTCCCCCTGTACCTGCTGTGGCACCAGCGCTACGACGACGACCGCGCCCACACCTGGCTGCGCGAAACGGCCGCCGAAACCGTCCAGGCACTGTTCGCACCACCGACCGCCTCCCAACAGCCCCTCACCAACCGGACCGGACAGTGACGGATACCCCCGGGGAAAGGCCTGCGGCAGCTGACTCCCGTACTCGTGAACACCGCTTATTCCCCTGAGCGTGCGACGCCCAATGTCATGTCAAAAAGACGTCGCTACTCGGGTTCTGGCTCGCTTTCCGTGAACCGGTCACGGTAGGCCGTGCGATGTAGTTCAAGGGCTGTGGTCTGGTGCGCTTCTGTGGCGAGAAAGTCACGTGCCGCGGAGGTGACCTGGTCGCGGATGTGTTGCTGGTCCGGATGTTGATCATTGAGCAGGTCAAGTGCTGTCGCCAGATCAACGATGGGTTGTAGCGCGTCGGGATAGTCGAGTTCGGCTGCGGACTCCTGATGGATCAGCTTGGCACCGTGTGGGAATCGGGGAACGGGACCGTAGTGGGCGACGGGCCAGCCTTTGGCGAGGCGCTGTCCTGGAGGGAGCGGTCCGGGTCCCACGAAGCTTCCGTCTCCGGTAGTCGTCGGCGCGGTGGCAAGCAGCCCGCAGTCGGATTGTGCCACCGCCGATGCCTCACTCCCCGAGCGCGAGGCGCAATCCAAAGGCGGCGATGACCGTACCGGTGATGCGGTCGAGAACGCGGCGCGCGGCGGGCCGTTGCAGGCGGTCTCGGAGCGCATGCCCGAGGGTGATCAGCACACAGGCCCATATGACGGCCAGAAGGATGTGCACACCGGCCAGGAGTACGCCCGCAGTGAGATGCGGGGCGTCAGCGGGGATGAACTGCGGGAGCACCGCGACGTAGAAGGCGCCCATCTTCGGGTTGAGGAGATTGGTCGCCATTCCCTGGCGCCAGCCGCCGCGCAGGGTGCCGTCGGCGTCCTTCCCGGTCTCGGCCTCGCGGCGACTCCCGGTCGACTGCGGGCACTCATCCACCGAGTGGCGCCAGGTGTCCCACAACAGCCTGCCGCCCATCCACACCAGATACGCGGCCCCGGCCCAGCGCAGCGTCTCGTACGCGAGGTGAGAGGCGGTCAGCAGCGCGGTGACACCGAGCGAGGTGAGCACGCCCCAGACCAGCGTGCCGCTCTGGATTCCGAGGACCACGCCCCAGGCGCGACGACGGCGCCCGAGCGCGGCGGTGCGCAGGATGAGAGCGGTGTCCAGGCCGGGAGTGAGGGTGAGTAGTCCCACCATCAGCGCGAAAGTCCCTAATGCGTCCATGGAGATCATGGGCGATGACCATATGCCGGGAGTCATGGAACATCTACTTTTCTGCCCGAAAGCGGGCAAGAGTTGAGCAGTTTCATCCTCTCTGACCGTGCATCACACCTCACGATGGCGAGTTCGAGACGCTGAGCGATGACACCAGCCGATCTGCCCCGGCGCTCCTCAGGGAGACACCGAAGGACTTGTCCGACGGCGGACCGGCGGACCCACAGGCGAATCGCGGCGACCACGCGGTGCGGCTGATCGACGGCCGCCGGCCCTCACCGGGAGGTGCGGCCACCGGTGAGCCGACCGGAGCACACCGGCAACCTGATACGCCGTCGGGGAAAAGCGACGGCGGCACCCTGGGCGCATGACCCTCCTCGCCGCAGATCCGGTGACCATCTCGCGCCGCGACGTGCCGTGGGCACGGGCGCGCGAACTCACCCACACCGGCCGGCCCGGCCCCGGACGCGTACGCGACGCACTGGGCCCGCTGCTGCCACCGCTGGTCGACACCCTCGGCGGCGAAGTCACCGCCGTACAGCACATCCCCGACCGCCCCGCCGGATCGCCGGCCACCGCCGTGCACACCACTCCGTACGACGCCGACGTGGTCGTGGTCACGGGCTCCACCTCGGTCGGTGCCACCGACAAACTGCGGACGCTTCTTACCGAGTCGGGTGCGCACTGGGTGGTGGACGCGGTCGCCTGCCGTCCCGGCCATCCGCAACTCCTCGCCCAACTCGCGCACGCGCGCTGGATTCTGGGCCTTCCGGGCAAACCGTACGCGACCCTGGCTCCCGCCTACACCCTGCTTGCCGCGCTCCTCGCGGGGCTGACCGGACGTCCGCTGCCTTCCCTGCCCCGTATCCCGCTGAGCGGCGAAGTCCGTACCGCCCCGGGCGGACCTGTCTCACTCCTGTCACCTGGGACGGCGCCACCGCCCGCCCCGTCGGCGGCCACCGCCCCGCGTTTCTGCAGGGTGCCGCTGATCCTGCTCTCCTCAGCCCTCGCGTGGTGGTTCAGGGCCACAGCAGTTCGTGGCGCCAGTCGGTGTGGGGTGTGTCCCTGCGGTAGACGACCCGGTGGTGGACCCGGTCGACGCTCGCCTCCCAGAATTCCACCTCGGTGGGGGTGAGGGCGTAGCGGGTCCAGGCCGGCGGGCACGGTACGTCGCCCGTGTGGAGTGCGTCGAGGCGGGCGAACTCGGTCAGGGCCGCCTGTCGGTCGGGGAGCGGGCCGGGCCGGTGGAGGTGTGCGGCGAGCCGGGAGCCGCGTCCTCTCTCGGCGAAGTCCCGCTCGGAGGCGGGGCGGCCCTGGTCGGCCGCGGTTCCCGTGATCCGTACCTGCCGGCCGACCGACGGCCAGTGGAAGTGCGCCGCCACCCGCGGATTCGCGGCGATGTCGAGGCCCTTGCGGCTGTCGGACGGGGTCGCGAAGAACAGGTGGTCGTCGTCGATGTCCTTGACGATCAGGACCCGGCTGGACGGCGCCCCCGACGCGTCGACCGTGCACAGGCTCATGGCGTGCGGCTCCTGCTGGCCCGCCGCACCCGCCGCGAGAATCCACGCGCCGATCGCGGGCAGGGGGTTGTCCGGCAGGCCGCGCTCCTGGAAGCGGGCGCCACCCACGTCCGCGAAGACCGGAATCGACCTGAGTCTGTCGCGCATTGTCTCGTGCCTGTGCAGGACACTCACCTCTCCCCGTGGCTCTTTCCGTTGCCGAGAAACGAGCTGACAGCCTACTGCCGGCACCGGGAGGGCGGACTACGAACCCACGGGCACGGCAACGCGAGCGGAAGACCCATCTCGTCGACCGGCAACCGGACTTCGCGGCTTCTACGAGGGGCTGTGCTCGCTCGGATGATCCGTCACGCCTGCCTGATGGAGGGCGAGCCAGACCCGGTTCGCGGGTCAGGGGGGAGGCCGGTGAAACGGAGGCCGGTCGCGTCGCGGAGGGCGTTGGTGAAGGCGGGGGCGACCGGGTTGAAGGGGCTCTCGCTCATCGACTTGGCGCCCGGCGGGCCGATCGTGTCCGCCGTCTCCATGAAGTGGACCTCGGTGCGCGGGACATCCGCGTATTGGGGTAGGCGGTAGCGGCGGAAGGCGGCCGTCTCCACCGCGCCGTGCTCGTCGAGGCGGACATGCTCGAAGAGCGTGGCGCCGAGCGCCTGGGCGACACCGCCCTCGACCGCCGCGGCCCCAGGCTCTGCCCGAAGAGGATCACGGGCCCGTCCTCGCGCCATGTGCCAAGCGCTTCGGACACCTCGTCGGCGAGCGCGTCCACATCGGTGCACAGCGAGCCGGGCCGGCGTTCCGCCCGGCCCGGGTAGTGGACGCAGGCAGTCCGCGCGGTGTCGGCCAGTCGCGAGGCGAGGTAGGAGCCCGCGGCCCACGAATGGGAAGAGAGGAGTCGTTGGCTATCGCTTTCCGGATCGACAGCAATCGGACGGCACAGGTCAGATGGCTTGGAGTCGGGTGAGCGTCTGTTTCAGTTCCTCCCGCAGGGTCCGTCCGGCCGCTTCGGCGTCCGCCCGTTCGATGGCCTCCACGAGGAGGGTGTGTTCGTCGTCGCCGTGGTTCGGGTTGTCGGTCCGCAGGTTGAGCAGCTCGACCAGATCGATCAGACCCTGACGCAGTACTGGTACGAACTCGCTGAACAGAGCAATGAGTACGGGGTTATGCGCGGCGGCGACCACGGCCGTGTGCAGGGCGATGTCGGCATCGACGAACTCGGCGTTGCCGGCCTTCGCGGCGTCACGGCGCTGAGCCAGGGCCGCATTGAGCGCGGTGAGGTCATCGTCCGTGCGGCGCTGCGCGGCCATCTGAGCGGCCTCGACCTCGATGAGCATGCGGACTTCGTAGACGTCGGTGACGGCCGCCCGGCGCAGCTGGGTGGGCCAGTCCTCCGTGGGCTTGGTGGCGATGACGAAGACCCCGGCGCCTTGGCGTGCCTGCACCAGTCCCGCGCCGGCGAGCGCGCGCAGCGCTTCGCGAACGGTTGAGCGGCCTACGCCGAGGATTTGGGCGAGGGCGTTCTCACCCGGGAGTTTCGTTCCGACGGTCCACTCACCCTTGGTGATCTGCTCGCGCAGGCGTTCAGTGGCTTGCTCGACCAAGGGGGTCGGCCGCAAAGCGCCTAGTGGCATGCGACGTTCACCTTCTCTTTTTACTTCTCAGGTTGTCTGAGGTGTTCAGCTGTGGTTACTGTACCCGGCATGTCGCTGTGCGAGCTCCTTCTTCTCGGTTGCCGCTGCGGGGTCTGACGGACCGGCACCCCGCAGCGGGTGTCGGGCTGCGCCGGTCGCCGGACAACTGACTGAAGGACGTTCTGCACCATGGCTTCATCCCAGATCCAGGTTTTCCCCACGCTGCGCACCCCGTCCGGGCCCGTTCCCGCGGATGCTCCCGCGTGGAACCCGCAGCGGCCGAGCGCGATGCCGCACCAGCGCTACCAACCGGCGCACGCTCGGGTGGCCCTGCCGCTGACGGACCGGAGCTGGCCGTCGCGCCGGCTCGAACAGGCTCCCCTGTGGGTACCCGTCGATCTGCGTGACGGCAACCAGGCGCTGGCCGAGCCGATGGACACCGAGCGCAAGCGCCGGATGTTCGACCTGATGGTCACGATGGGCTATAAGGAGATCGAGGTCGGCTATCCCTCCGCCAGTCAGACCGACTTCGACTTCGTACGCCATCTGGCCACCAGCGACGCGGTGCCCGACGACGTGACCATCTCCGTCTTCACCGCCGCCCGTGCCGACCTGATCGACCGCACCGTCGCCTCCGTCGAAGGACTTCCCCGCACCGTCGTGCACCTCTACACCGCCACCGCTCCGACGTGGCGGAACGTGGTCCTGGGACGTTCTCGCGCCGAGCTCCAGGGGTTGATCCTGGAAGCCGCCACCTACCTGATGCGGCGTGCCGAGGAGCGGTCTGGGGCCGATATCCGGTTCGAGTTCTCCCCCGAGGTCTTCAACCTCACCGAACCGGACTTCGTCCTGGACGTCTGCAACAGCGTGTCGGAGCTGTGGCAGGCTTCCCCGGACCGGCCGGTGATCCACAACCTGCCGGCGACGGTGGAGATCGCCACCCCCAACGTGTACGCGGACCAGATCGAGTACATGGACCGCCATCTGGCGCGGCGTGATGGGGTGATCCTTTCCGTGCACCCCCACAACGACCGAGGTACCGGGGTTGCCTGCGCCGAACTGGCCGTCCTGGCAGGGGCGCAGCGGGTGGAGGGCTGTCTGTTCGGCAACGGTGAGCGGACCGGCAACGTCGACCTGGTCACGCTGGCGCTCAACCTGTACGCACAGGGAGTCAATCCCATGATCGACTTCTCCGACATCGACGCCGTGCGCGAGGTGGTGGAGCATGGCAACCGGCTGCCCATCCACCCTCGCCACCCCTACGTCGGCGACCTCGTCCACACCGCCTTCTCCGGAACCCACCAGGACGCCATCTCCAAGGGCATGGCGCACCACGTCAAGCAGGCTGCCGAACAAGGCATTTCGCCCGAGGAGGCTCCCTGGGCGGTGCCATACCTGCCCATCGACCCGGGTGACATCGGCCGTACCTACGAGGAAGTCATCCGCATCAACTCCCAGTCCGGCAAGGGCGGCATCGCCCATCTGCTCCACGCCCACCACGGCCTGGACCTGCCCAAGGCGATGCGCCCGGACTTCTCCCGTACGGTGCAGCAAGCCACCGACGCCAGCGGACAGGAGCTCTCGCACGAGGACCTGTGGAAGCTCTTCGACACCACTTACATCGCCCCGGCCCAGAGCGGTCCGGTCACGTTGAGTTCTTGGAGCACCACCGAAACCGAGCCCGGCGAGCATCAGTTCACCTGTGTACTCACCGAGAACGGGCAGGACCGCTCGCACCAGGGCACCGGCAACGGACCGCTGTCGGCGCTGGCCCACGCCCTCGGCGGGGCAGGCATCACCGTCGACATCCTCAACTACGCCGAGCACGCCACCGCCGCGGGGCCCGGCAGCCCTGCCGTCGCCTACGCCGAGTGCCGGGTGGACGGGACCACGTGCTGGGGAGCCGGGTGGGACACCTCCATTCTCGCCGCGTCGGTCCACGCCGTCCTGTCAGCCGTCAACCGAGCCGGGCAGGCCGAACGGTGAGCGGCTCCCGATCCTCCGTACTCCGCGTGGACGGTGTCGACCTCGTCCGCGACGGCAATCCGATCCTGAACGATGTGTCGTTGACCGTACGGCCGGGTGAGCACTGGGCGCTGCTCGGTGCCAACGGCGCCGGCAAGAGCACCCTGCTCAGCCTCCTGGGGGCACGTGCCCACCCCACCAAGGGCACCGTGGAGGTCTTGGGCCACCAGCTGGGCCGTGTCGACCTGCGCCAACTTCGGTCCTACGTAGGGCATGTGGACCCCCGCCACGGACCGGGGTCGCCGCTGAAGGTTCGGGACGTCGTGCTGACCGGGCTGACCAACACCATCGAACCTGTCCCTCGGTGGAGTCCGACGCCCGAGCAGGCCGCCAGTGCCGACCGACTCATCGAGCTGCTCGGTCTCGGTGACCGTCGTGACGCGCGATGGCCCACCTTGTCTCAGGGGGAGCGTGGCAGGGCTCTGATCGCCCGCGCGCTCATGCCCAGTCCGCGGTTGCTGCTGCTGGATGAGCCCGCGACGGGACTGGATGTCGCCGGCCGGGAGCAGCTCATCGAGCGGATCGACACGCTCCAGCACACCTACCCGGAGCTGTCGTCGGTTCTGGTCACCCACCACCTCGAGGAGCTTCCTCCCGGTACGACGCACGCCATGCTGCTGAGAGACGGGCGCTGTCTGGCCTCGGGGCCGGTCTCCGAGGTCCTGACCAGTGATCAGGTCGGCAAGTGCTTCGACCACCCGCTCCACCTCACCCGCGCCGATGGCCGGTGGAGTGTGCGGACACGCCGGCCCGCCAGGCCGTAACCGGACCGCACCGCGGTCGGGAGGTCGGCCACTGAATGCCCCGTCATGCCGCGGTTCACCTCCGCTCGCGCGGAGACCACCAGCCCGTGCCGCCCTTGTTGGTCACCTCGACCCACCTCCGCTCGCGCGGAGACGGCCGAGATGACCAGGCCGTGGTGGGCAAGGCTCCACTGCAGCTCGGATGCCTTCCAGATGCCTGGACGTGTAATGGTGGGGTCGGGTATTGGAACTGTCCGAATGCCTGGTCGGCTCGCCCTTGGGGCGGGTCAAATTGGGTCGTTATGGGCTGCGGACAGGTCGTGAGCTTCACGGAGGGTCTCACCTGCCGTCGAGTTCGCGCCGACGACCAGGTGCCCGATTGCTTGGTCAGTCAGCGATCGGATCAAGCGTCGCGGACCGTTGTTCGGGCGAGCGGCGAGAAGCTGGCGTTCGAGGGCGACGCTTTCAGTCAGCGCGGGGAGGACCTTCTCGGTGAACTGCTGCGGGATGCAGTTGAAGGCGACCGATTGGCGGATGCTGCGGCGGCGCAGGAGAGTCCCGACCTCGGTCAACTGTGCGGGATCGAGTGTGGACCGGTCTCCGGTCGCGGAGATCGCGTCGTCGATGGCCTCGCGTCCAGCGCGGTAGGCCTGCCGGACGCTGAAGGACCACCAGTTGAAGCTCACGCCGAGTACTGGCTGGAGGGCCTGGGGATCTGGGCTGACGCCGATCGGGATCGTCCGGCCGCCGCTGATGCGCTCGTCTCGGGCGCCGGACCTGGCGAACAATGAGGCCTGGACGGCCTGTTGGAATCCGAAGTTCCCGCGGTCGCCTTCGGGCGGAAGCAGGTCGCAGGCGACGATGGCTTCGTCCAGGAGCTTGCTGGCTTCGCGCGGATGCCCCGTGTCGGTGAACCGGGGTGAGACACCAGCGAGCCAGATCGCCAGTCCAGGCAGACGCCGGGGATCGGCTGCGGTCATGAGGCGCTTGAGCTGGAGCGCGTCGCGTTCGATCTCCAGGCTTGCGTCGGTCTGCCCGGCCAGATCGAGGTAGATCGCCAGATCGAGTAGCGACCACACGACGCCATTAGGTGAGGGGTAGCCTCCAGGGCCTTCCGTCGCGCGGTAAAGGTCGACCACCTCCCGTTGAGCGGTAACGGCCCGTTCGAACTGGCCGGCCTCGGCAAGGCCGTGAGCGAACGCGCCGAGGATCTTTATCTCCTTGTCTCCGTCCTCGCGTTGACGGTTCAGCTGCCGGGCAAGTGTTGCGGCCTCGGTTTTCGCGGCCAAGGAACGATCATCGGCGTGCGCAAGCGAGTACTGCTTGCCGAGCGAGGAGATCGCATGCGTGGCGGCTGCGAGGTGTTCTTCGAATCCGTCGGCGAGGAGGCCCCGATAGATTCCGGCGGCTTCCTCGAAATACGGGATGCGCGCAGAGGGCCGCTCGCGATCGATTCGCCATCCGAACTCCAGCAGGCGCCGGGCCAGAACCGGCCCACCGGTGCTCGGCTCCTCAAGAGCCAACTTCCGTGCCTCGGCGATCGACTCCTCGGTGACCGGTTCACTCCTCATCGAAGCCCTCCTTCGCTGTTGCGCAACTGGTGGTCGGGGAATCTGTGACATCGGCCTGCCCCAGCCGGCGGCCGACGTCAGTGGCGTAGGCGCCCCAGTCCCCGGCCGCGGCCGCGGCTCGCTGCCATGTGACGGCGACGGTGATGTCGATGCCGAGGGTACGGGCGAGAACAGCGGTGGGGAGTTCGGCGGCGAGCTGGAACAGGGCGGTCGAGCGGGTCTCCGAGGGTTCGATGCCGAGCTTGCGGAGCCGTTCCCCAATGGCCCAGACGTAACGGACATCGGCTCACCTCCGCCTTCGTGGAGAGGACGCCATCTGCGGCCTCACCCTTGCCACCTGGCGCGGTTCACCTCCGCCTGCGCGGAGAGGACAGGGCTTGGGCGGCGGTGTCGGCGGCCGATTCCGGCCCACCTCCGCTCGCGCGGAGACCACGGATGCGTGACCCGCAGCGCCCGCCGCCGCCCGGCTCAACGACGCCGGGCCCGGGGGAATCGCTCGTATCGCTGCCCTCTATGCCGAGATCCTCAAGGGGCTGGACGTCTCCGGGCCACCGGCCGAGGCTAAAGGCCCGCGGCGGGGAAGTCGGTGTCCGGCGCCTTGGCGCCCGTTGGCCCAAAGGCGTTGGATGCGTACGGCAGGGGAGGGGCTGTCGGGCGACTTGACGAAGAAGTCCTTGAGGTACTTATCGGCCTCGTTGGTGCTGGTGGAGTCGATGAACCGTACGCCCCTGTTGAACTCGTCGTCGCTGAAGGGGTCCGAGTGTAGGTGGCGGAGTTCCGAGAGCTGGCCGTCGGTCAGCTTGGATGTCCATTTGTCCACGCGGCGGGCGCCGTTGGGCATGCCCGGCGCTGCGACGTCCTGCGGGATGAGGTAGCCGGGGTCGTCCCCGCCCTCCGCCAACGGCACCCCGGCTTCTGCTGCGCGCGCCTCGGGGAGAGGTGCGGCCACCAGCTTTAAGGAGGGCAGCGCGTCCACGGGAGCGCTATCGGCCTTGATCGGTTCCATGATCAACGGCATCAGGATGTCTGCGGTCGCTGGAGTCCCCGGAGGAGGAGGGCGATCAGGCGTCGGGGGTCGTATCGGGGGTCGTTGTCGCGTCCGATGCATAGGTTGCCGATGCCGCGCATCAGCTCGTAGGGCTGTGTGCCGGGCTTGATGTCGCCGGACTCGACCGCGGCGTCGAGCAGTTGGGCGCAGACGGGCAGCAGGCGGTCGAGGAAGTAGGCGTGCAGCGCGGCGAAGCGGTCGCTGTCGGACTGCAGGGCGTCGGCGAGGCCGTGCTTGGTGACGAGGAAGTCGACGAAGAGGTCGATCCATTGGTGCAGTGCGTCGAGCGGGGAGTCGGCGCTGGCCAGCAGGTTCGGGCCGGCTTCGGCGCATGCCGCGATCTGGTGCTGGTACACGGCGGTGACGAGGTCCGCCCTGGTCGGGAAGTGGCGGTAGATCGTGGCCATCCCTACGCCCGCCTGGGTGGCGATCTGGCGGATCGGCGCGTCAACGCCGGAGGTGACGAACACCCCGGCTGCGGCGGTGAGCACCGTCTCCCGGTTGCGCTGAGCGTCGGCCCGCTTGCTTCGGGACGGCGAATCCGCTGCGGGACCCTCGGCGGTCATCACGTTCTCCTTCGACACCGATTGACAAAACGGAGCGGTGCTCCAGATACTAAATGGAGCAGCGTTCCGTTTCAGCTTAGCCGAAACGGGACGCCTCGGACCGCCTTGTCCGCCCGCCGGCCGCAGGAGACTGGCGGGCGGCAGGCACCACCGAAAGGGAACCCACGCCGTGAGCACATCCACTACCGCCGACACCTTGGGCGCGCCCGTGCCGGTCCTGTCCTTCAGCCCCGTAGTCCTGTCCGTGCCCGGACGTCCCGTGGATCTCCAGGTACGTGTCTCCGCACCCGCGACCGGAACCAGCCTCCCCGTCATCCTTCTCTCCCATGGTCACGGCCGCTCGAACAACCTCTCCTCGCTCAACGGCTACGGGCCGCTCGCCAACTTCTGGGCAGCCCACGGATTCGTCGTCGTCCAGCCCACCCACCTCACCTCCAGCACACTGGCCCACCTGGTCGCCGACGCCCCCGGCGCACCCGACTTCTGGCGCTCCCGCGCCGAGGACATGAGCCACCTCCTCGACCGGCTCGACGTGATCGAGAACGCCGTGCCGCAGCTCGCCGGACGGATCGACCCCGCCAAGGTCGCCCTCGCCGGACACTCGCTCGGCGGCTTCACCACCGCCCTCCTGCTGGGTGCCGGGCTCACCGACCCCGATACCGGGAACGTGGTGCGCCTCGTCGAGCCCCGGATCAAGGCGGGCGTACTGCTCGCCGCCCCCGGCAGGGGCGGCGACGTCCTCAACGGGCCCATGGCCGAGCAGTGGCCGATCATCGGAGCCGTCGACTTCTCCACCATGACCGCACCCGCACTGGTCGTCGCCGGCGACAAGGACGACTCCCGGCACTTCACGGACATGGGACCGGACTGGCACGCCGACCCCTACACCCTCGCCCCCGGCCCCAAAACCCTGCTCACCCTGTTCGACGCGGAACACGGACTCGGCGGGATCGCCGGATACGACGCCGCCGAGACCACCGACGAGAACCCCGAGCGAGTCGCCGCCCTCGCCCAGCTCACCGCGGCCTACCTCCACACCCAACTCCACCCCGGCGCCCCTACCTGGCAGACCACCTGCGAGGCACTGACGACCGGACCCGACCCAGTAGGACACGTCGAATCCAAGTAGCCCCGCAGCCACGAGTGTGGTCGGCCACGTGGGCGAGGACGGCCCGCGCGTGCTCCCACTGCCTCGGCACCGTCAGCAGGCGGGCCAGCGCCGGCCCCTCGCTGCCTGCACTGGGGCACGGGGGGCGGCCTGCTCGGCGCGCCATGCCTCCAGCCACAGATGGACATCGCCGATGACTTCGGCCCAGGTGATGAAGGCCCGTGCCGTGCGCTCGTGCAGGTCGGCAAGCACTCCCAGGTCGGGTTCAGTGTGCTGCTGGTAGGTGCGGAGGAGGCGCTGGCGCGGTTCACCTCCGCCCGCGCGGAGAGGCCTCGCGGACGTAGCGGCGGACGGTCTCCAGGTACGGCTCACCTCCGCCTTCGCGGAGAGCACGTCCACCTCGATCGATGGCCGCCGCCCGCGCCGGCCGAAACGAGCACGGCGTCACCATCCGTCACGTCCCATGGGCCCCTGCTCCCGGAGGGGGGCACCCGGGCCGCCGACAGGATGGGAATCACCCCCGTCCCGCCGGCCACGCTGCCGGGCGTAGCGGCACTGGACATCCCCGAGCACTTGGTCGAGATCGAAGCTACTGCGGTCCTCGACTGAACGGCTGGCGTCACGCCTTGGCGCGGAACCCTGACCACCACCAGTTCCAGGGGCGGTTTGCTACCGGCGGGCAGCCGTTTCGGAGGGCAGTTCGTCGAAGCGGTCGCGGTACTCGGCGGCGAAGCGGCCCAGGTGGGAGACGCCCCACCGATAGGCGATGGTGCTGACGTGATCGGTGGAGGTGAGGATGTCCTCGCGGATACGGTCCAGTCGCAGATTGCGCACGTAGGTGAGGGGAGACAGTCCGAGTTGGGTGCGGAATGCGGAGCTGACGGTCCGTGGGCTGCAGTCTGCGGAGGCGGCAATGCCGCTGAGGGTGAGGCGTTCCGAGAGGTTCGTTTCGACGAAGGAGAGAGCCGCGCGTAACGAGCGCGGGTGACTGGGCTGAGGGCCGTCCCGAAGCTCGCCGGTGTGCGTATGGGGCTGGGCCAGCAGCAGGGCGGTGGCAATGCACCGCAGCTGGCTGCGCGGCAGCTCCGCACGCTGGAACAAGGGGTCTCCTGAGTCCAGCTGCTCCACGAGGGAATGCACCAGCAGCCGCACCGCCCGGCCCTTGGGTTCGGCCAGGTCCAGGGCGAAGTCGAAGCGTACGGTGGATGTCGGCAGTTGCCCGGTGAGCGCGGCGAACTCCTGGTCGACGAGGGCGGCATCGATCCGCAGACCCAGAAAACGCGTCCGGCTGCGAGCGGGGCGCAGCTCCTGAGTGTCTCCGGGGTTGACGACTCCTGCGGTGGCCTTGTCGAGGATCGCGTGCAGGCTGCCGCAGGTCGCCGCGATAGCGCCGGAAACACCTATGTTGACGAAGTAGGAGCGGCGGCGGCCGGCCGCCGAAGCGACGCGGACGTCGAGTGGCGAGGCGAAGTAGCCGACCGCGAAGTCGGAGGCGGCGACGCCGCGCAGTTCGTGCTCTCCGTTGGCCAGGCCGTCCAGCGGAGAGGTGGTGATCGAGCCGCCGAACAGTCGGGTGGCAGCGTTGAGCAGATCGACCGGGTTCCGAGATTTGGTGATGCGGAACGTGTGCAGGGGAGTGGTCACAGCTTCACGCGTAGACGACGGCGTCATGGTGGGAACTCCTTTTGCGGCCGGATGTTGGCCATCTCGGTCCGAGAACGCTCAGATCGGCGGGGCGACGAACAGCCCGGGGTCGACGTCATTGTGGGACTTGGCGGCAATGTCTTCGTTCATCTCGTTGGCCGTGCCCCACTGGTCGGCGTTGGCCGGGTCCGTCAGGTCGAAGAGGTGCGGATGCCAGGTGTCCTCGTCCACGACTTCGAGCTCGGTGGTGTACTCGACGGTGTTGCCCGCCCGGTCGAGGTAGTAACTGAAGGAGTTGTCACCGGCGCGGTGCCGGCCCGGACCCCACAGGCGCTCGATGCCCAGTCGCTGCATCCGGCCCGTGCCGCGCAGGAACTCGTCCACCCCGCGCATCTCGAAGGACGCGTGGTGGAAGGCCGCATGCGGGCCGCGGACGATACCGAAGCTGTGGTGGTAGGTGTTGCAGCGCAGGAACCACATCATCTCGCCGCGGCCGCCGATGCACAGGGTGTCCGAGAGCCGGAAGCCGAGGTGCTTGATGTACCAGGCCACCGTGGCTTCGGGGGTGGGCGAGTTCATCAGCACATGCGACAGCCGCACGGGGATGGACTCCCGTGCCTCGATCGTGCGGTGCCGGCGTGGGGTGACGTCGGCGGAGACCTCCACCACACGGCCCTCGTTGTCGAAGAAACGGACCGCATAGCCGCCTCCGGGAGTGTCCAGCACCTTCGGTTCCCGCACCAGCCTCACACCCTGCGCGATCAACTGCGCGGCCAGGGCGTCGACATCGGCGGGGTGGGCGGCACCGAAGGCGATGAGGTCGGTGCGCTTCTGCTGGTCCTCGCGCAGCCGTACCACGTACGGCTCCGGGGAGCCTTCGGCCGCCAGGAACGAGACACCCGTGTCTCCGGCGGTCTCCGTCAGACCCCATAACTCGTTGTAGAACTGGCGCTGTTCGGAGAAGTTCGGCATGGCGACATCGATATGCCGCAGGTGGGTGATCAAGCTTGTTTCGCTCATCGGTCACTCCTCGTATGGGGCGGATCGGCTGAGGTGTTCGGTCAGCCGGTCGATGACGGTGGGCATCGACGGTGGGCATCGGATGGAGGGTTACGCGGGCTCGGCCATCTGCTGGTGACATGCGCTGACCAGCGGGTACGCCTCGTGGTGACGCTGTGCCTGCTCCAGGCCGACGATCGCCACCGAGGTCTGAACGAGCGTGCGGCATCGCCGTGCACGCCGGTTGACGAACGACTCAAGTCCCGCGCCGACCGACTCGTGACACGCGAGTTCGTGGGCCAGCACGAGCCCGTCCTCGATCGCCAGGGCCGCGCCGCTGGCCATCTGAGGTGCCGGCGCATGCGCGGCGTCACCGATGACGACGCCGTTTCCGCGGTTCCAGGCACCCGCCAACAGCGCCGTCCGGACCGGGCGGCGTACCACCGACGCCGACGCGGACACCAGAGGGCGGATCTCCTTCACTCGTCCCGGGAAGGCCCCAAGGAGCTGCCGCAGACGCGGGGCGAGTTCGGCATCGGGCAGGGGGCTGTGTCCTACTCCGTTCTCCGTGAGGAACACGTACGCCTGGCTGCCCGAGATGGGGATGAGTCCAGCTGTGTTGACCTCGCCGGCGAACTGATGGATACACGTGGCCCACGGCGGACGCGGCACCAGGGCCCGCCAGACCATCTGCCCGTGGTAGTCGAGCGAGGTCGCCAAGCCCAGCAGGGCCCGGACCGACGAGCGGATGCCATCCGCGCCCACCAGCAGCGCGAACTGCCGGACCGTCCCGTCCGAGAACCGCACACGGACGAACTCCTGCTCCTGGTCCACCGCCGCGACCGTCATCCCGTAGTGCACCACCACCCCACTCCGCTCGGCCGTCTCCCGCAGGACCCGGTGCAGTACGGGGCGCGCCATGCCGACCATCGCCGGCCGCTCCGCGCCGAGCAGACGCGGCAACTGGACCAGGTCCGCAGACTCGCCGTTCACGTCCACATGTGTGATGCCGGCCATCCCGTAGCCCTCGGCCAGACACCTGTCCGCGAGTCCCAACTCGTCCAGCGCGCGCAGTGCAGGGCCGGTCAGGCACAGCCCCCATCCCGACGTCGCCGTCGCCGGGGCGGCCTCGGCGATCTCGACGCGCCACCCCCTGCGCGCCAGGGCCGACGCCGCCGTCAGACCGGCGACACCCGCACCCACGATCACGGCCGTCCGCGCACCGCGGCAGCTCTTCATCTACGCCTCCTGAGCACCGAATTCACCGGAACCCTAGAAGCCGCCGCGGCTCCGCCCTGTCCGTATCGGGAGGCGACTATCCGCTTCCGGCAATCGATGAATGGCGGTGGCACCCCTCGCGGCCACCGCGTTGGCCCGGCGGCGGCATGGGGATTTCGAAGTGGACCGTGACGACGCCGGGGCCGTGTTCGCCGGTGGTACGGGCGTCCGGCTCACCTCCGCTCCTGCCCCGGCGGCTCAAGGGCCGTGCCCGCGGGCCGGTGTTCGTCACCCACCGCCGTCCGGGGCCGGGCAAGGTCGTCAGCCCCCGCGACGTCTGCCCGGACACCGGGCCGGCCAGGCTGTCGTACGGGCAGGCCCGGGCACCGCTGGGCGAGCACACTGCCTTCCGCGGTCCCGGTACGGGCTGGGACCTCCACGAATACCGGCACTCCGCCCTGACCCACCTCGGCGAGCAGGGCTCGTCGCTCCTGATACTCATGGCGAAGTCCCGGCACAAGAAGCCGGAGAACGTCCGCCGCTACTTCAAGCCGTCCCCAGAGGCGATCGCCGACTCACGAGCCTGCTCGCTTGCGGCGACAACAGCCGATGAGCCTCGTTCCTTGATCGTTCTCAGCGTCTGTGCCGGCCCCATCTTCCTCGCGGGGCCGGTCCCTTGACACCGCGGCGCCTTTTTGGCCTCTTCGGCCCTCGGTCATAGTCGGCGCCATGGACTATGACGTAGTGGTGGCCGGAGGCGGCCCGGTCGGACTGATGCTGGCCTGCGAGCTCCGGCTCGGAGGTGCGCGGGTGGCCGTCCTGGAGCGCCTCACCGAAGTGAACCCGACGATCAAGGGCGGGGCGATCACCACGCCCAGCGCCGAGGCGCTCTACCGCCGGGGCATGCTGCCCGCGCTGGCCGAGGTGCAGCGGCAGGCGATGGACCGCTTCCAGTCGTTCCTGCGCGAACGGAACGGCGGGGACGGAGGTGTTGCCGCGGGCCAAGGGCTCGGGATCGTCGGGCACTTCGCCGGAATCATGCTGCGCGCCGACCTGGTCGACCGTACGGAGCCGGGCCTCGGCGACGCCGGACCCGCTGCCGAGATCGCTTTCGTGGCGCAGCAGGACATCGAGCGGCTGCTCGGCGGGCGGGCGGACGAGCTCGGCGTCGACGTGCGCCGGGGAGTGGAGCTGACCGGCTTCGACGCGGACGACGGGGCCGTCACCGTGCGGACCAGCCACGGGGCCCTACGCGCCGGCTGGCTCGTGGGCTGCGACGGCGGCCGCAGCGCGGTCCGCAAGCTCGCGGGGTTCGAATTTCCCGGTACGGAACCGGAGATCACCTGTCACCAGGCGGTCGTGGAGATGACCGGCGCCGAGGACCTGAAGGTCGGCTGGACCGCCACGGACACCGGGGTGTACGCCCACGGGCCGATGCCGGGCCGCGTCGTCACCGTGGAGTTCGACGGCCCGCCGGCCGACCGGGACGCGCCGGTCACCACCGAGGACCTCCAGGCGCGGCTGCGCCGCGTATCCGGCGTGGACGTCACGATCACCGGGGTGCGGACCGCGACCCGCTTCACCGACCACGCCCGTCAGGTCACCGAGTACCGCAAGGGCCGGGTGCTGCTGGCGGGCGACGCGGCGCACGTGCACTCCGCGTTCGGGAGCCAGGGGCTGAGCCTGGGTATCGGGGACGCGATGAACCTCGGCTGGAAGCTCGCCGCGGTGATCGGCGGCCGGGCGCCGGAAGGGCTGCTGGACACGTACACCTCCGAGCGGCACCCGGTCGGTGCGTGGGTCCTGGACTGGACCCGGTCCCAGGTCGCGGCCATGCGCCCGGACCCGCAGTCCCGGGCCCTGCGCGAGATCGTCAGCGACCTGGCGGGGACGGTCGGGGGCACCACGTACCTCACCTCGCGGCTCAACGGTGGCGGGGTGCGGTACGAGCTGCCGGGCGAGCACCCGCTGACCGGCCGCAGCACCCCGGACCTCGAACTCACCGACGGCAGCCGCCTCGCGGACCACCTCCACGGCGGCCGGGCGCTCCTGCTCGACCTCACCGACGACCCGGAATTCCGGGCCCTCGCTGCGGGGTATGCCGGCCGCGTCGACACCCTGACGGCCGGTTGTCCGTCCCGCCCGGAACTAGCGGCGGTCCTCGTCCGTCCGGACGGCTTCACGGCCTGGGCAGCCGACGCGGGGGCGGAGGCGCTGACGTCGACGGCCGGGCTGGCGGAGGCGCTGGAGGAGTGGTTCGGAGTGCCAGAGGGTGCCGTGACGCCGGGCTGATCCGTCGCTCTGCTGACTGACTCGAACCACGAGCCGATCCCACCCACGGCCGCCGCACCCGCCCCGTGTGGCGGCCGCCCGCACCCGAGTCCCGGCCCAGCGGCAGGCCGGAACTCTCACCGGCGGCCTACCGCACCCGCCTCCGCGCTCAGGTGGAGCTTGGTGGTGAACCCGCCGCGCGAGCGGCCCAGTCCCTCACCTCCCGCACTACCTTCACCCGCGGGCCGTGAGGGCTCTGCCACGCGGTTTCACCCTGGTGTTCCGGCTGTGCTCCTCTCGCGGTGCGCGTGAAGGTGCCAGGAAGGGGGCCGGGATGCCAGACCAACCAGGCAGGGCCGATGTGCTGCGACCTCACAGGCGCTCTGGCCGCCGTGGTCATCCCAGGAGGGTGCGACTACGCATTGTCGCTGGGAGGGGGCAAGCCAGTTAGCACCAACCAGCCTCACCAACTGGTTACAGCCCGATCCCTGGAAGCCGTCCGCCCGGCCTCTCACGACCTCGCCGAGCAGCTCCGCACGCCGCCCGTACAGCAGAATCCGTTGCCCGCTCTCGAGCTCGGTGAGAGCATCAAGGTCCAACGCCCGTCTCCTTCGTTTACGCTTCGCAACGCGAATGAAAGAGTGCGGGCCGTTGCCATGTCCACGGGGTTGAGCAATCTTTCAAGGTCTGCGAATGACAGGTACCGTTTGATGTACACAACAGAGCCGACAGAAGCCCGCATAGAGGATGCAGACAACCTCTTGGTCGCGCCTTCGACGTTGCAAGATGAGGACTCGATCAGGGACTTCTTCGGGTCCACGATCACGCCAGAGGACCTTGCCTCTGGTTCGCCCGACCTCGCGCAGAAGACCGTCTACCTGTGTGGTGACATATCCGCGATCAGCGCCCGCCAACTGCAGGCGGCGGACCGGGTATTCGTTGTACGGGAGCTGGCACACGGTTACCGCGAGGACGTCGACAAGTCTTGGACCCTCGTCGGCCTCGGTCGAGTCCCCATTCGCGTACACGGTGTTGGCGTGTACTACCGTGGCTTTTTCGGAATCGGCGACGATCACTTCGGACGGATCTGTGCGGAGCACGCGTTCCAGTCCCTGACGGAGTCCACCAAGCCTGGAACAGCCCATCGCAGCGGAATCTATCTGACGCCCGTCACGCGAAACGGTGACGAACTGCATTACCGCCTGCTCCGCTGCTCCACGAATCTCTCGGGGCCGACCGAGAGCTTTCGCCCGACCGACACGCGCATCGTCGAGGCGCTGAACCGCGAGGCCGCCGCCGTCTTCCGGAACCAGGCACCGCTCAATCACGTCCTCGCTCAGATCTACCACAACACCCGCGCCGCGACCGAGCGCAGGCAGTCCAAGGCCAAGATCTCGGCCCATGCCGACAAGACCAAGGACATGCCTGCCAATGGCGTCATGGCCTTCTGCACCTTCTATGACCGGCTCGAAAAACTGCAGCCCCTGGCCGAAGACGCCTTTGACTACGGTGCGAAGGGTGCCAGCGGGATGACCAAACTCCACTTTCGCCTCAAGGAACGGACCGAAGACCGCGACGGAGTCGCGCTCCCGCCGCAGTTCACCCTGACCCTCCACCCCGGCTCCGTGTTCTTCATGCCGCTGTCCACCAACCGCCTGTATACGCACGAAATCCGGCCCTCGATGTTGGACGCCGAGTTGCTCCCGACCCGCCTGGGGTACGTGGTGCGCTGTTCGAGCGCCGAAGCCGTTCACAAGAACGGCCACACGTTCCTCAAACTGGCCGAAGATCTGGTGAAGCTGGGGCCGCCCACACCGGCCGGCATGAACGAGCTGCGCAGACTGTACGCCGAGGAGAACAGGACCTCGTCCATCATTGACTACGGCGACGAATTTCTCTTCAGCATGAACACGGGAGACTACGTTGCCCCCCGAGTTTAGGATCTCGGATGAGATCATCGCGTGCACTTTGCCGACCGAGGTAAATCTCTTTGCGGAGCTGTCCGCATCGGTTCGTTTGGAAGACGTGGGAAAAGGCCGGCGAGGCGCCGTGATTACCAGGGTCGACGAGGCGGGTGGTGTACCTCTCGTACGTACCACCACTCGATACGGCAGCCCGGCGCAGTGCTTCCGGGCAGTGCACGAACGGCTGGCGCAACAGATTCAAGAACGTGCGGCGCTTTCGGTCGGCTTCAACAACGCTCTCATCGAGAACTACACGAACGCTTACAAAACCATGGGCAGTCATTCCGACCAAGCCCTCGACCTGGCCGACGATTCGTTCGTCGCTGTCTTCTCCTGCTACCAACATCCCGAAGCGAGCCCGCCAAGGAAGCTGATCTTCGAATCAAAGGGGTCCGGTGGTGAGAAGTTCGAGATCCCCCTCGCCCACAACAGCATCGTCGCGTTTTCCGTCGACACGAATCGGCGACTCAGGCACAAGATCGTGCTGGATACCCCCCTCCCGACGGTGGACAACCAATGGTTGGGTGTAACCTTTCGCACGTCAAAGACCTTCGTTCGGTTTCACGACGGACATGTATACCTCCCGCGGGGTGCGCGCCTTATGTCGGCTGACGATGAGCAGAAGAGCGAGTTCTACCGACTGCGGCGCCGCGAGAACAATGAAACGGACTTCACCTACCCTCTGTTGGCATACACCATCAGCGAAAGCGATCTGATGCCGCCCGTCTGACCTTAAGGCCCATTGAACAACCCTCCTGGTCGCACTGGCCTTTACGGGCACCACCCTGCGCAACGATCACCGCCGCATCGTCGATGCCGAAAGCTGGGGTCGCCGCGGTCACCGACCGACCCTGAACCGACCGGTGAGCTGTATCGCTCGCCGGCCACCAGGCGCGCCGCAGGCCCGTGCCTGCGGCGCACCACTGCGTCCGGATTCGGTGTGGCCGGGAAGGCGCACACTGACCACAGCCTCGCCGGGAGGGCGGACGATGCCGGCGCTTGGATTGAACGCCCGGGGAGGGCTATGTTCCACGACGCCCATCCCCGGCTCATGGGACGCAGCCACCATGGTCGACCGTTCCTCGCGGACCGGCGGGCGGCTGATGACCTGCGTGCTGACCGTGCGAGGTCTCGGGCTGCCGTATCCACGCGGCCAGTAGCCGAAGCGCTTCTTCGGAGTGGGAGCCTGCCTCGGCGGTGTAGACACTCAGCCGCTGGTCCGGGTCGGCGGGCAGGGTAAGGGACTCGTAATTGAGGGTGAGCGGACCCACCACCGGGTGGCGGAAGTGTTTGCTGCCATGCGTGTGCCGATACACGTTCTGGTCAGCCCACCAGCGACGGAAGTCCTCATCCCTGGTGGAGAGTTCGCCGACGAGTTCGGCCAGCAGTGGATCGTGGGGATGGCGTCCGGCGTCACGACGGAGCGAGGCGACGATGTCCTGGGCGTGGGTGTCCCAGTGGGTGTACAGCGAGCGGGCGGTCTCGTCGCAGAACATGAACCGCACCAGGTTCCGCTCGCGGTGCGGCAGCGCGTCGAAGTCGGTGAGCAGCGCACGTGCCATCTGGTTGGACGCAAGGACGTCCAGTCGCCGCCCCAGCACAAGGGCGGGGGTGTGCTCGAGAGTGCGGAGCAGGTCGCGCAGCCCCGGGCGGACCGGCTGCGGACGCGTCGCCGTGCGGCGGGGCCTGCCTGTGGCGGGCTTGGCGAGCTGGAACAGATGGGTGCGTTCGACGGGATCGAGGCGTAGCGCGCGGGAGATGGCGTTCAGCACGGTCTCGGAGACGTTCAGCCGGCGTCCGCGTTCCAGACGTACGTAGTAGTCGACGCTCACGCCCGCCAGTTGCGCGATCTCTTCGCGGCGCAGTCCTGGCACTCGCCGAGAGCCGCCGTCGTCGGACAGGCCCGCCTGGCGCGGGGTGATCCGTGCCCGCCGAGAGCGGAGGAACTCACCGAGAGCTGTGTTGCGGTCCATGCCGTTCACGATAGGGCCCAAGATCGCCCCGACGGCCTGCGAAAGGGGGACTGGCAGTCCCCCGGTCCGGCTGTCCCCGGGGCGAAGTGGACCCCCCGGAAGCCGGTCAGCGGCCGATTCCGGTGCTGAAGTGGAACGTGTTGAGGCCGACCGGGGCCTGACCGCCCCGGTCGGCCGCTGTTCGCATCGCACGAAGGGAACTCCTGTGTCGGACATCAAGACATTCCTGATCACCGGCGTCAGTACCGGCCTGGGCCGCGCACTCGCGCGGGCGGCGCTGGCCGCAGGCCACCGGGTGGTGGGCACGGTGCGCACGCCCGCCGACGCACGGGCCTTTGCGGCGCTCGCCGGCGACGCGCACGCCCGCATCCTGGACGTGACCGACCATGACGCGGTGGACACGGTCGTGGACGAGACCGAGCGCGACCTGGGCCCGGTCGACGTACTCGTCGCCAACGCCGGGTACGGCCATGACGGCCTCTTCGAGGAGTCGTCGATGGATGACCTTCGCCGTCAGTTCGAGGTGAACGTCTACGGAACCGTGGCGGTGATCAAGGCCGTGCTGCCGAAGATGCGGGAGCGCCGTTCGGGCCACCTCATCGCCGTCACCTCGATGGGCGGACTGATCACCATGCCGGGCCTCAGCTTCTACCACGGCAGCAAGTTCGCGGTGGAGGGCATCCTCGAAACGCTCGGCAAGGAGGTCGCCGGTTTCGGCATCCATGTCACCGCCGTCGAGCCGGGCAGTTTCCGGACCGACTGGGCCGGCCGTTCGATGATCCGCGCACCCCGTGTGATCGCCGACTACGACGAGCTGTTCGAGCCGCTGCGCGCCCGGCGCATCCGCGGCAGCGGGCACCAGCCGGGCGACCCGGACAAGGCCGCGGCCGCGGTCCTGCGCATCGTGGCGGCCGACCAGCCGCCGAAGCGCCTGCTGCTCGGCACCGACGCGCTGCAGCTCGTCCAGGCCGGACGCGAGAGCTTCGAGCGCGACATGCGGGCATGGGCCGAGCTGTCGGCCTCCACCGACTTCGACGACGCCGGCCGGTCCGCCTGAAGCGTGTTTCACAAGTGGCGCCGTGCGACTCAGACTTCGGGAAGGGACGGATCGGGTGTCCAGGGGCTTGGCGCGCTGATCGCCCAGCGTTCGTGGTCCCGCCAGCCACCGTCGATGTAGAGGTAGGCGGAGGAAACCCCTTCATAGCGGAAGCCCAGCCGCTGAACCAAGGCCAGGGATGCCTTGTTCGCCGACTGAATGTTGGCCTCCAGCCGATGGAGCCGCAGGTCGGTGAAGGCGTGCTGCAAGGTGGCAGCGAGCCCTTCGGCCATGTACCCGTACCCCGCCGACGGGGCGAAGGCCGCATAGCCGAGGGACGCGCCCTGGTAGCGGCCCCGGATGATCGAGTTGATGTTGATCGTGCCGGCGGCTGCGCCGGTCTCCCGGACACGGACCAGAAAGCCCCGGTTGGTGCCGTCGTCAAAGCGGCGCATCCAGACCTGGAACTCCTCCGCGGTCGCGGGTAGCTGCATCCATGGCAGGTGCAGCTCGGAGCTGGCCTGCACGAGCGTGCAGAACTCGTCCTGGTCAGAGAGGGAGAGCGGGCAGAGTTCGACCCGTGACGGCATCTTGAGCATGGTCCAACCTAACGTCACTGGCTGTCGGGGCACCCGGCGCGGGGCTCCGACAGCGGCCGTGCTCACCAAGCCGGCCCGCTCTTGGTCCACCACAGCCATGCCCGAGTTCCGGGCCGGCCCGCAGGGCCAGGGACAGGTCGGGCGGATGATCGAGTCGCTGACCGTCTCCCCGGACGGGAGGTACCTCTACGCCGCGATGGAGGGCGCGTTGGCCGAGGACGGTGACTCCCGCGGCCGCAACATGCTCCGCATCCAGCGCTACGTCGGTACCCCGGGCGGCTCCTACCGCCTCGACCAGCAGTACGCGTACCAGGCCAAGGAGGGCATGTACCTCGCTGAACTGGCCGCAGCCGCCGAGGACCGGCTGCTCGCCCCGGAACGCCCACGCGGGACGGATCGTCAGTCCGCTGTTGGAGAACGTCGAGGGAATGGCACTTGCGCGCCGTGGACCACGGGCCCGCACGACGGCCAACGTCCGCTGTACCTCGTGTCGGACGACAACACCAACAGCGAACAGACGACCCGTCTCTACGCGTTGAGCGTGCGACTCCCCTGAGTTCGCCCAGTGCAACCCGGTCCGGTCCGGCCCGATGGGTGCGGGCGCGACCAGGTGCGCCCGGTGCACGTCGAGTCCGGCCTCCGCCGCCTCGCCGGCCGCGCCGGCGCCCTCCACACCTGAGCCGCGCCGCATCCCACCGCCCGGACCGAGTCCTGGAGGGCGATTCGAGCCGTGCCACCACAAGCTGGGACTACGGCTCTGTCGAGGCCGGCGCGGTGGCTTCCCAGGCCGCCTCGATCATGCTGAAGACCTCGTCGACCGTGGCCCCGGGATCGTCCGCCCGGCAGGCCAGCGCGTAGGCGTCGATGGCGAACCGCGCGGTCGCCCGGCAGGCCGTCGCACTCCGGGACAGGTGGGGATCGGCGGCCAGCGCCGCTGCCAGCGCCTGCGCGTGACGCAGGCTCATCGACTCCTCGTATTCCCGCAGGGCGGGCGATTCCTCGATCATGCGTCGGACGGGGGCACTGCCCTCCGCCGTGCAGTGCCGCACCAGGGCCTGGACCTCGCGGTGCAGGGCCGGGATGAGCGGCGCGTGCGGAGGCCGGTCGGTTACCGCCCGCGTGAGGCGCTGCTCGAAGTCCTGGTCGCGCTCGAACACCAGGGCTTCCTTTGCGGCGAAGTGGGCGAAGACGGTGGTGACGGCCACGTCGGCCTCGGTTGCCACGTCTCGGATGCCCACGGCGTCGTACCCGCGCTCCAGGAAGAGGCGCAGTGCGGTGTCAGCGATCTTCTGACGGGTCGCGGCCTTCTTGCGTTCGCGGCGTCCGGACGGCTCGGTCATGGCTCTGACGCTACCAGGTATGAATCCCTAACCGTTGTGAACTCCTAACGGTTAGGGCTACCTTGGGCCGCATGAGGAAAATTCGTTTCGCCGAGTTCGGCGGTCCCGAGGTCCTGCGACTGGTGGAAGCCGAGGAGCCCCACGCGGGCCCCGGTCGGATACGGATCGCCGTACGGGCGGCGGGAGTCAACCCCGTCGACTGGAGGATTCGGGAGGGCCAGGTCCTGGGAGCCCATCCGGTCGAGCTGCCCGCCGGGGTCGGACTGGACGCCGCCGGGGTGGTGGATGAGGTCGGCGAGGGCGTCGAGGGGGTCGAGGTCGGCGACCGCGTGTTCGGCGAAGGCACCGACACATACGCCGAATTCGCTGTGCTGTCGGCCTGGGCCCGGATGCCCGAGCGACTGTCCTTCGAGGAGGCGGCCGGGTACCCGTCGGTGGTGGAGACCGCGCTGCGCATCATCCGCGAGGTCGGCGTGCGGCCCGGGCAGACGCTGCTGGTCAGTGGCGCGTCCGGCGGCGTCGGGTCAGCGGTGCTGCAGATCGCCCGCGAGCGCGGCATCACGGTGATCGGCACGGCCGGGGCTGCGAACCAGGAGTACCTGCGAGGGCTGGGCGCCCTCGCCACGACCTACGACGAGGGCTGGGTTGAACGGGTGCGGCAGCTGGGCCGGGTTGACGCGGCACTCGACCTGGCCGGCTCGGGCGTGATCCGCGAACTCGTCGAGCTGACCGGGGACCCGCGCAAGGTCGTCTCCATCGCCGACCTCTCCGCTCCGCAGCTGGGCGTCCGGTTCTCCGGCGTGGCCGGGAGCGTGCCGGACGCGCTCGCCGAGGCCGTCGACCTCATCTCGCGGGGCAGACTCCACATCCCGGTCGAGCAGTCGTACTCACTCACCGAGGCAGCGGAAGCGCACACCGACAGCCGCGCCGGCCACAGCCGGGGGCGCCGGGTCCTGGTTGTCTGAGCCGCGGCCCTCGAGTACGTCACCAGCGGATAGATCCGGGCCACGATGCCCCCCCGGCATCCGCGATGGGCCGTCCATAGCGGCCCATCACCCGCTCGTGTGCAGGGCGTCGACGACCGCCATGCGGCGCACTCGGCGGGCGGGCAGGACCGAGGCGGCGATGCCGGTGAGGACGGTGGCTGCGAGGATGCCGAGTACCGTCAGGGCTGTGCCGTTCGACGAGGTCAGGAGGTCGAGGGGGGAGCCGCCAAGGATTGAGCGGACTGCCAGCACTCCATAGACCAGGCCGAGGAGGGTGCCGGCGATCGCGCCCGTCAGTGCGAGCAGTACTGATTCCAGGGTGAGCATCTCGCGTAGTTGCCTGCCTGGCATGCCGATGGCGCGCAGCATGCCGAACTCGCGGGTGCGTTCCTCGACCGCGAGCGTCAGGGTGGCGGCCACGCCCAGGGCGGCGATGGCCATGGAGAAGCCGAGCAGGGTGGTGACCACGAGCAGCATCCGGTCGAGCAGGTGGCGGACGGAGACGGCGTTGGCCGCGGCGTCGGAGACCCGGATGTGCGGGTAGTCGGACAGGGCCCGGTCGAGTGCCTTGCGGGCGGTGTCGTGGTCGGAGCCGCTCGCCGGGTCCAGCCACACAGCGGCCACGGTCGTCGCGCCCGGTGCGAGCCGGTCGAGGGTGGTTTCCGTGACGTACACGTCTGCGCCGGGGAGCAGCGTGTTCAGCCAGGAGGAGTGTCCGGGGTCGGCTGCGAGGCGGGTACCGGCCACCGTGACCGAGCCGCGCGCGGTGGCGGTCAGGGCCTGACCGTCGCCCAGCGAGCGTGCCGCGGGAACACCCTCGGCGTCCTCCTGGAACTGTGCGGGGGCGGCGGCGATGACCAGGCTCTTGTGTCCGTCGACGGTGAGGGTCGCGGCACGGACCGGGGTGACGGCCAACTCCGGTTGCCTGCGCAGGGATTCCACCGCGTCGGCGGGCACCTTGTTGTCCGTGGTGTTCAGTGTGAAGACGGCGGGCAGCCCCGACGACAGCATGGACTCCGTGGCACCGCTGGTGGCGCCGATCGCGGTCACCGCCGAGACGGCGACGGTGACGCCGACGAGCATCGCGGAGGCGGCGGCGCTGGTGCGGCGCGCGTTCGACGTCAGCTGCTGCGCGGCCAGCTTGCCGGTCGTGCCGAGCCACCGGCGGGCCGGGATACCCAGGAGGCCGACCAGGGGTGGCAGGAGGTGCTGGGCGAACCTGAGCACGGCGAAGAAGCTGCAGATGGCGCCGATGGTCACATCGAGCAGCGCCAGGGAACCGCCGAACGCGCCGAAGGTGAGCAGGTAGACGCCGAAGATCAGGAGCAGTACGGAGAAGATCTGGCGCACGGCTTTGCGACCCGGCTCGGGAAGCGTCGCGGACCCGCTCTGTGCGAGCGCGGCCACCGGAGGCACGGCGGCGGCCGCCCTGGCGGGCTTGCGGACCGCCCACAGGGTGAGCAGGGCTCCGAAGAGGCCGGCAAGGGTGAAGGTGATCCAGTTCGGCAGCAGAGAGATCTTGACGGGGCCGAGGTCCACGAAGTGCTGCAGCAGCGCCGTGACCAGGGCGCACGCGGCGCCGCCCACGGCGAGACCCGTGCCCGAGGCGAGGACGCCGAGCATGAGCCCCTGCCGGCGGATGATCCGGCGCACCTGGCCGCGGTCGGCACCGATGCAGCGCAGCAGGGCCAGCTGGCGGGCGCGTTGGGCGAGGACCACGGAGAAGGTGTTGGTGACGACCATGCGCGCCACCGCCATCGCGATCATCACGAACGACAGCGCGGCCGTCAGCACGACCAGGTACATGGTCCGGTGCTCTTGCTGCGCGTTGTCGACCGCCCCGGCGTGTGTGAAGACGGGCGCGTTGCCATGCAGTGCCGTCTTCACCGCCTGGGCGACGGTGGAGGCGTCCGCACCCTTACGGATGTCCATGTCGAGGTGTGTGGTGGTCAGCCCGGTTGCGTACGTCTTCATCGCCTCGTCCCGCACGCCGATCGCGGCCTGCGAGCCGAGGGTGCTCGAAGAGCTGGTGTCCAGCAGGCCGGTCAGCTTGACGCCCGCTGCCGTGCCGTCGGGCCGGACAAGACGGACGGTGTCCCCGGGCTGTGCGCCCAGACGCTCCGCGGTCCCCTGATCGAGGACGGCTTCGCCCGCGCCCTGGGGCCAGCGGCCGTCGTCAAGCCGCTGCCAGCGCATGGTGGAGTCGGCGGCGATCGAGGTGACGACGGCCTGGTCGTCCAACAGGCGGCGCCCGGAGGGGCCGACCACTTTCCCGTGCCCGAGCACCCGCTCGCTCACCCGCGTCACCGACGGCACCTTCCCGGCCCGCGCCGCCGCGTCCTTGGGCAGGCCACTTCCGGAGCCGGCGACTGCCTGCAGGTCGGCGTTTCCGACCTCCACGGCCGCGGTCTGGGAGTAGAACTGCACCAGGGCGCCGCTGCCGCCCACGGAAAGCACCAGGAACGCCACACCCACGGCGATGGCGACCCCGGTGAGCACCAACTGACGCAACTGGGCCCGGAAATCTTTGACGGCGAAGCTGGACAGTCTCTTCATGGCGGGGCCACTCACCCTTCCCGGTGGTCTCCCTCAACGCTAGGAGTCGTCGTTGGCCACCCCCGCCCCCACCAGGCACGATCGCGAGGTCAGTCGGGAGTCGCGCCGGTCGGGACCCCGTACCTCTCCGGTATGACGCCGTGGTCTTCGGCCCGGCAGGCGGGCCGAAGACCCCGAGCGAGCCGGGTGGGCTACCTCGGGCTGATCGTGACTCGGTAGGTGGCTCCGGCCCTGTCGTGGGTGCGCACGGTGACGGTCTGGCCGTGGTCGTCCCAACTCGCCCTGCTGCCTTGGACATCGACGCGGTAGCCGCCTGGGTAGGTGTCCCTGGGCACGGTGATCCGGGTGGGTCCGGCTGCGTTGTCGCGGGTGCGGAAGGTGAGCGTGTAGGTACGGGTGGCCGGGTCGTAGGCGTACTTGAGCGGATCACCGGCGACGGCCCGCGCGTACGGCTGGACCAGCAGCTGGGCGTTGGGCTTCGCGGCGCCCGTCTGGTCGAGGAAGCAGTAGCCGCCGCCCCGGCACCACTGCCACCACGTCCAGCCACTGGCGAAGCGGTCCAGGGAGGCCGTCATGTCGGTGACGAACTGCCTCGCGTGCGGCACGTAGGGGTTGCCGCCCCACTCGCCCACGATCACCGGCATGCGGTGACGGGTCGGGTAGTCGCTGATCGCGGCCTCGTAGGCGGGGATGAAGGTGCCGTCGGGGTCGTAGTCGGCGCCGGTTTCCATCGCGGTCTCGTAGAAGTGCGGCGCGTAGCCGGCGTGAGGGTCGTCGATGCGGCCCATCCGGGTGGGGACGCCGACACCGACGATGACGGTGGGTTCGACGAACACCCACGACCTGTGGTCGACCAGGCGGATCGCCCGGGCAAGGCGGTTCCACAGCTCGGTGAGTTCGGTGGCCTCGAAGCGGGCCGCGGCGGCGGGGAGATCCTCGCCTTCGAGGAACTTCGCGAACGGCTCGTTCATCAGGTCGTAGCCGAGCAGCGCCGGGTGCCTGCCCAGGGCGGAGGCGACCGTCATCCACATCCGAGCGTGCGCGGCGCGGAAGTCGGCGTCCTTGTACAGGTGGTCAAAGGCGGTCTGTACGGATGGCTCGAAGTACTCGGAGAACCAGTCGTCGGGTATCGGCCAGAACGGTAACCCCTCGTCGCGGGTGGCCCAGTCGGGGATGCCGCGGGAGCCGAAGTGCGGGCCGTACACGTCCTGGTGGGCGTCGAGGACGACCTTGATGTGGTAGCGGTCGGCCCAGTCGAGGATGCGGCGCATCTTGGTGAGGTAGCCGCGGTCGTAGCGCCCGGGGGTGGGTTCGAGGTCGTCCCAGAAAAACGCGAGGCGCGCGAGGTTGAAGCCCCGGGCGGCCATGCCCCTGAGGTCGTTCTCATGGATGTCGGCGAACGCGTGGGTGCCTCGGCTGTTCTTGTCGGCGAGGTTGAAGCCGCGCCACTGGAGCGCGCGGCCTTGGCCGTCGGCGATGAAGGTGCGGTCACCGACCGTGACCCGGTCGGGGGCGCGGTCGGATGCGCGGTCGGGGTCGGCCTGGGCCTGCGAGGGGAGGACGCCGAGCAGGAGGGCGGCGATGGCGAGGGCGGCGGACGCGACGCGGGAGGTCAAGCGCATGCAGGAGCCCCTTTCGAGGAGGGCTGCTTGGGCGGCGTGCGACTGGCCGGCCGGATGCTACTGGCGAGTGGGTGAAGTTCCCAGGCGTTCACGAGAGTTGGCGGGAGTTGGCGAGGTTTCCTCGTTCAAGGCGTTCAAGGCGTTCAAGGCGTTCAAGGGCTTCCCCTTTGCGCGCCGCACCCTCGCGTACGCCGTGACCGCCCCCGGCCAAGTGGCGAACCTGGCCGGGGGCGGTCACTTGAGCATCATCGACGGGCAGGGCCCGAGGCGTCAGCTGCTCGGGCAGTCAGCGGGGGGAGTGGGCGAGGAGTGCGGCGTGACGACGCTCTGCGCCCCGTCCGTGCCCTCCTCGGCCGGCACGGTGGAGGTCCCGGTCCCGCTCCACGTCGCGTCGCCCTTCGAGAAGGTCCAGCTGCCGGTGACCTGCTTCATCAGCTGCGCACGCGTCAGCCAGCCCCACTCACCCTTCCGCACGGTGAAGGGGTAGGTCTTGGTCACGGTGTTCTGCTGTATCCACTGGTGTGAGTAATTGACCGAGACCGACGTGGTGACCTTCGACACGATGAATTCCTCGATGCCGACCTCGGCACTCACCGTCACAGAGCCGCCCACGGTATTCGTCCACCCCGTGGTGTCGGAAAAGGCAATGGTCGGCTTCTCGTCGGCGGCTCCATTGGTGTTGTTGTACAGGGCGGACACGCACTTTTCCGGTCCGATGGTCGCGACGGAGGAACTGTCCTCCTTGTACGTGCACTTGAGGTCGCTTTCACCGGCCGCGCACCGCTTCAGGGAGTACAGGGTGAGGAGGTTCCGCATGGATTCGTCGATGTGGCCGGGAACCCAGTTCTGGTTCGCTGCGCCGTTGCGGCAGGAGTAAGTCCCGACCTCCGATCCGTCTCCGTTGCTTTCCCCTGTGACGTCCAGACACTCATAGCTGGAGGCGTTCCGGATCGCGAACGTGAGCGGGCCGGTGGGCTCCAGGAACCAGCGCTGCTCTCCGGACCCCGGGTCGCAGTCGGACGGGGCAAGGCGATGACTGTCGCCTTCGGTGAAGCCGATGCACTTCCCGTCTTTCTCGTTACGGATACGGAAACTTCCGTCAGTGCTGGGGTCCAGGGCCCAGTTCTCGGCGGACGGAGTCTGGTCGATGACGGGCTTGGCCGCGTCATCGCTCCACGTCAGGGCAGACATGTTGCCGCCGTCGGGCGGAATCATCTGTGAGCGAAGAGTCAGCCCCGTCACGGAAGCCGGATTGTCCGCGCGAGCGGTGCTGGGAGTGAGCAGAGGCAGCGCCGCGGCGAGTGCGAGCGCGAAGCACAGCGGCATCAGGCGTGGCGCACTGAGTCTGTGCGAATCGTTGATCACAGTCGTACCTTCCCTTCTTAGGTGTACTGGCGTCAGAGGTCGAGGTCGACGTCCGTGACCGGATAGGCGACGCAGGAGTGGGTGTAGCCGAACTGCTGGTCGGACATGCGTAGTTGGGCTTCCTCGGCGGTGTGGACGGTGCCCTTGAGGACGCGGACGCGGCACAGGCCGCACTCGCCGGAACGGCAGGCCGCTTCCGGGCGGACGCCCTGGTCCTCCAGCGCGTCCAGCAGGGGCCGCCCGCGGCGGGTGCGGAACGACGTGCCGCCGACGGTGACGGTGACCTCGGAGTCCGGGTCCGCTTCGGCCGGCCAGTGGGCCTGGCCGGTGGGGTCGGCGGGAGCGCCGTTGGCCTCGAAGCGAATCCGGCGGCGGGGGTGGCCGAGCTCTTCCAGCTGCCGCAGCGCGTACGGGTACAGGGTCTGAGGGCCGCAGACGTAGACCATGCGGCCGTCGAGCGGACCGGCGAGGGTCTTGATCAGCGTGGCGGTGAGCAGGCCGGTGGGTCCGGCCCATCCGTTTCCGGGCTCGGCCATGACGTGGTGGACGCGGATGTTGGGGTAGTTGGCGGCGATGGTGTCGAGTTCCTTGCGGAAGATCACGTCGTCCGGTGTGCGAGAGCCGTAGATCAGGTGGAAGCGGCGGTCCAGCCCGTGGTCGACGATGTCGCGGATCATGCTCATGGCCGGTACGACGCCGGAGCCGCCGGCGAGGAACACGAGGTCGTCGCCGTGGAAGAGCGGGTTGTGGTGGAAGGTGCCCATCGGCCCGGTCGTGGTGAGCGCGTCGCCCACGGAGAGGGTGTCGATGAGGTGGTTGCTGATCCGCCCGCCGGGTACTCGGCGCACCGTCAGGTCCCAGTGTCCGGGACTCGCCGGGCTGGAGGACAAGGCGTACGGGCGGTTGGTGTCGCCGGCGAACACGCCCACGTACTGCCCGGCCAGGAACGGCGGCAGGTCCGTGCCGTCGGGACGGCGCAGCCGGAAGGTGGCCGAGCTGACGGTCTCGGTGATGACTTCGGAGACGGTGAGCGCAAGCCGTCGGGGATGGTACGAGGCGACGGCGCGCGATGTCTCGGCAGCGTGGTCGGCGGTGTCCGCGGGGCGGCTGTCGATGTCGGCCTGGACGTCGGTGTAGCCCTCGAAGAGCGGGGCGAGGCGGTGGGGCACGGGGACTCCCTGTCGGATCGTGCGGTCAGGCGGCCTGGTGGCGCAGCAGGCTGCGGGCGACCCGGTGACCGGATTGCAGCGACGTCTGGAAGCCGCCCATTCCGGCCCACGAACCGGCCAGGTGCAGGCCGGGGACATGGGTCTCGCGTTCGCTGTTGCGGAAGAGCCAGTTCTCGGTGCGGTCCTGGTCGTAGCCGTATATCGCGCCCCCGGGATGCCCGAGGTAGTGGGACAGGGTCATCGGGGTGGCGACGTCGACCTCCTCGATGGCGTCGCGGATGCCGGGCGTGACCACCTCGACGCGGTCCAGCAGCGTCTCGGCGTAGGCGAACTTGGTACGGGCGTACTCGGCGGGCGGGACCTTCTCCCAGGCGTCCGCGTACTGGAGTGTCATGAGGCTGATGTGGGTGGCGCCTGAGGGGGCGAAGCCGATCGGGGCGATGTCGTAGGAGGAGACGCAGATCCCGCGGGCCGGCTCCAGGGTGTGCCAGGAGGCTTGCGTGCGGTCGTCGTCCAGGTCGGCGTTGACGAAGGTGGTGCTGGTGGTGAAGCCGAGCTCGGCGGGTGTGGCGTCCAGCCCCATGTGCAGGATGAAGCCCGAAACGCCGATCCGCCGGGTGGCGAGATCGTCCCGTACGGCCGTCGGAACGGCGTCGCCGAGCATGGCGTACGTCACCGGTATCGACGCGTTGGAGATGACGTCCCGGGCGGAGATCTCCTGGCCGTCGTCGAGGCGCACACCGACGGCGCGTCCCCGCTCGGTCAGGATCGCCTCGACCGCCGTGTTGAAGCGGACCTCGCCGCCCGCCCTGAGGAACGAGTCGAGAAACGCGCTGGACATGGCCTGCGAGCCGCCCCTGATGTGCCAGGGCTTGAACTCGAAGTAGGCGAACAGCATCAGCGCCAGGTCCTGGAAGGCCACTCGGGAGGGCGGCTGTCCGAGGTAGGGCCAGTAGGCGGTGAGGGCCGACTTGAGCCGGGGGTCGTCGAAGTGGTCGTCCAGCACCTCGCTGTACGGCCGCAGCCCCTGGCGGAAGTAGCCGGTGTCGATCTGCTCGGCCGGCAGGCCGCGCATGGCGGCGATCTGCCAGACCGCGGTGTCCTTCAGGAGCTGGAAGAACCGCTCGACGCGCTCGCGGTTGCCCGGGAAGGCATCGCTCAGCACGTCCGCGGCGGCCGTCCAGTCCGCGGGCAACGTCACGTCGAACTCGCCGGGCACCACGGCCCGGTAGAGGTCGTGCTCCTGGACGAAGTCGAGGCGGTCGATGACGCCCAGGTCCTCGAACAGGCCCCGCAGGGAGAACTCCTGGCCCTCCACGCCGACCCCCGAGAGCTGGTGCAGGGCCACCTCCATCTCGTAGCGGCCGCGCCGGAAGGACGTGGCGCAGCCACCGGGGATGTTGTGGCGCTCCACCAGCAGCGTGCGCAGTCCCGCGCGCTGGAGGGTGGTGGCGGCGGTCAGACCGGCGTTGCCGGCCCCGATGACCACGGCGTCGAAGTCACTCATGGCCGGCCTCCTCTCGCGCGATCGAGCCGGACTTCGCGCCCCTCGCCCCGGCCCGTGCCTTCGCGGCCGAGAGCGGGCGGAGCATCACCATGAAGCCGTCGATCTCGCTGTTCTCGGCCGGCGGGCCGGCGACAGCCTCCACGTCGCCCGCCTCTCCGGCCTTGTGGAAGGGGTGCACAAAGATCACCTCGCATACACAACAAGTTGAATAGGTGCATCGTAGACTAGGTTCGCTGATGCGCCCCGTCCAGACCTAGTCACTTTTTTTACTAATCAACCAGTGCTAAGTTGGTGGCATGGCTCTACGTAACGCGGTGATGGCCGCCCTCCTGGAGGGCGAGGCGTCCGGATACGACCTCGCGAAGGGCTTCGACGCCTCGGTCGCCAACTTCTGGATGGCCACGCCCCAGCAGCTCTACCGGGAACTGGAGCGCATGGAGGCCGACGGGCTCATCGCGGCCCGCGTCGTGGAACAGGAGCGCCGCCCCAACAAGCGGCTGTTCTCCCTGACCGAGGCCGGACTCAACGCGGTGCGGGCCTACACCGCCGAACCCCCCAAGCCGACGGCCATCAGGGACGAGCTGATGGTCAAGGTCCAATGCGTCGACGCGGGCGACATCGGGGCCGTACGATCCATGATCGCCGAACGCACGGAGCGGTCCACCGCCAAGCTGGCCCGCTATGAGCGTCTGCAGAAGCGTCTGCTGGACGGCCGTACCGAGGAGGAGTTCTTCGCGACCGCCGAGCGCATCGGCCCCTACCTCACCCTGCTGCGGGGGATGGCCTTGGAACAGGACAACCTCCGCTGGGGCGCGCTCGCCCTGACACGGCTGGAACAGCGCGCTTCGACCTCCACCGAGGGATGAGACCGGCCTGCCGCGTCGACGAGCCCAGCGACGAGCCCCGGTGAGACGGTGTCGGTGGTCCAGTAGCGCAGGCGACGGGCGCGCAGGTCGATGACCGCGCCGTCGGTCACGGCGTCCTCGGCGGCCAGGGGAAAGGGCGCGCTGGCGGCCAGGGTGCGGGGAAGGGATTCCCCGTGGTGTGCCAGCAGCGGGACGATCGTGTTGGAGAGTTGCCAGTGTGTGAGGGTCGCGTCGGCGGTGATGACGCTGACGAGGCAGGCCGCGTGGGCGAAGGTGTCGGCGATCAGTTCGTCGTGGCGCAACCATCGCGGACATCGCCCGCGCCGTGGGTTACTCGGACCCGTTCGGGTTCAGCGCGGCGTTCAAACGCGTCCGAGGCGCAATCCCAAGCGAGTTCCGGCGCACCGCGACGACTGCCTCCCCGGCGACCGAGCGGCCCGTTCCAGCCCGCACCACCCCGGCCGAATGAACGCCTGAACCAGGGATGAGGCAAGCCAGGGCGCGATCCGCTCCGAGCCGGACCGCTCCGGGCCGCTCCGAGCCGGATGCCGAGATCACCTGCATCCGACCATGATCGCCCGTCGGCCGAGTGACGTGACGGCCCTCAGCCCGCCCCCGCCCACGGCCGCAGCTTCTCCGGGTTGCGGACCGCCCAGATCCGGTTGACCCGCCCGTCGGAGACGTCGAACGAGGCCACGGTCATGACGACGCCGGCACGCTGGGCCACCAGGCCCGGCACACCGTTGACCGACCGCTCCAGGAGTTCGAGCCCCGGAGCCTTGTCAGCGATGGCGACCATGTACTGGGCGATGCGCGTGCCGCCCTCGACCGGGCGCAGGACGGTGCCGACCATGCCGCCGCCGTCGGCGGTCATCACGGCGGCCGGGTCGAGAAGAGCGACGAGGGCCGCGATGTCCTTGGTCTCCCATGCCTCTTTGACGTGCCTCACCACGTCGGCCTGGCCGGTCGCCGTCACCGGTGCGCGCCCGACACCCACCCGCCGTCGGGCGGCGGAGGCGAGCTGCTTGCAGGCCGCTGGGGTCCGGCCGAGGACGTCGGCGATCTCGGCGAACGGGTACCGGAACACGTCGTGCAGGACGAACGCCACCCGCTCGGCGGGCGTCATCGACTCCAGGACGACGAGGAAGGCCATGGTCACCGACTCGTCCAGGACGATCTGGTCGGCGGGGTCCGCAGGGTGGGTGAGGCCGACGCCGCCCGTGCGGTCCCCCTCGGTGCGGTCGGGCAGCGGCTCGGGCAGCCACGCACCGGCATAGCGTTCACGGCGGGCCCGCGCCGAGCCGAGCAGGTCCAGGCAGATGCGGCCGGTCACGGTCGTCAGCCAGGCGCCGGGCGACAGGATCTCCTCCTGCCGGCTTCGTGACAGCCCGTACCAGCGTGCGTAGGCATCCTGCACGGCGTCCTCGGCCTCGGTCACCGAACCGAGCAACCGGTAAGCCACATTGATCAGTTGGCGCCGCTCGCCGACTACCTCATCCGTCCTGCTCCCGACACTCTCCATGCTTCCGGCCGCCCCTCGCCTTACCTTTCGCGGGCCCGCGTCGTCGGACCGGTGAGACCTTACCGATCTGCTGCCCGAGGGCAGGAAAAGGGGAATGTGACATGGCCACTCAGGTAACGGCGACGGCAAACGCACAGCGCAGCTCCTCGTTCCTGCAGCTCGCGATCGCCCTGCAGACCCTGACCCTCTTCCTTCAGGCGGTCTCCGCCGGCCTGCTGCTGACCTCGTCCTACGGAGAGACGCTGCACAGTGTCGGAGCCCGGGTGACGTACGGGGCGTCGATGCTGTACGTGCTCGCATCGGTGCTGGCGTGGAAACCGGGCGGCGGCTCGCCCCGGCCCGTCTGGCACGCGTCAGGCTTCCTCCTGCTCGCCTCGGTCCAGGTCGTGCTCGGCATCGCGCACGTACCCACGGTCCATCTCCCCCTGGGTGTCTTGATGTTCGGCCTGAGTGTGCTGGCGCTGGCCCGGCGCTAGGTGTGGGCATCTCGGCACTTTGGTGACGGGTGACACGCCCTTGTGGATGCTGGAAAGGGGTGAGGGCCTTCTGGGATCGGCCGTGGTGGAGGAACAGGTTCTCTGCCTGCGACGCGAGCACCGGATCGGTCCGCTGGGACTGGCCGCTCGTGCAGGCGTCGCCGCTCCCACTGGATGTGGACGGGCCGCTGAATCCGTATGCCGCGAAGCCGCATCGACGGCCCGAGGGTTACCAGACGCAACGACTTCTGACACCCCGCTGGGAGGCCGCCGAACGGCGTCGGCCGGCTGAGTGGGGGCTACCGAACAAGCCGGTGAAACCGCTGCGGGTGTGGCTCAACGCGGCTCACGGCCAGGCATTGGAAGCGCTCCCCTTCGAGTTGGTGTGGGCGACCACGTGGCAGGAAGAAGCCAACGCCTTCGTTGCACCCGTCCTGGGACTGCCCGAGCTGCCCTTCATCTCCTGGCCCTCGCCGCGGGACGAGCCCGGGGACGGTGTGTTCTGGAAGACGCCGGAGATCGTCGCGTGGGCGAAAGGCCGGACGTTCGCCTGGATCGACGACGAGATCACCGAGGTGGATCGCGCCTGGGTGAACGAGCATCACAGCGGCCCCGCTCTACTCCACCGGGTCGATCCCCGCTGCGGCCTCACCAGCAACGACTTCGCCACACTCACGGCATGGGCGACCGGTCTGCGCTGACCCAGGGCCGGTCGGCAGCCGCCTGCGACGTCGTTCCGCACGGTCATTGCGGGACAGCCTTTGACCTGCCGTCGGTGAAGCTGGTCAGCCGTGCCCGCCGCCCCGCTCGGCGACGAGGGTGCGGAATGCCTCCACGTCGCCGATGACCTCCTCCACGCGGTCCCGATGCCGGTACAGGTCGTAGTAGCGGGCGCCGATGACGTCGGGGTCCGTCACCGCATCGCCGGTGGCGATCCCGGAGGCGATGGTCACCGTCGCCACATGGACGCCCTCGGGGCGCAGTTCGGCGTGCAGGGAGTGCGCCCAGTTGCGCAGTCCCGCCATCGCGAGCCCCACGTTCGCCAGGAGCGGCGCGGCGACAGTGGAGGACACACCGGTGGTCAGCAGCACGGTCCCCTCGCCACGGGCGCGCAGCTGCGGCAGCACCTGCCCTACGGCCGTCACCGCCCCCAGCACATGCAGCTCGAACTGCTCAGTGGCGGACTCGACCGTGGTCTGCGCGGCGCCGGTGATCGAACCGGTCGGGCTGGGACTGTACTCAAGGACATCCGCCGGTCCCAGCATCTCCTCTGCCCTGGTGATCGCGGAGGCCAGCGCGTCACGGTCACGGATGTCCGCTGGAAAAGCCGCGGCCTTCACGCCCAGCCCGGTCAGTTCGCAGACCAGAGCATCCAGGGTGTCCTTGCGCCGGGCGATCAGCCCCACTTGGAAGCCATGGCGACCAAAGGCCCTGGCCACGCCCATTCCGAGCCCCGGTCCTGCACCGACAACAACGAGAGTCTTCGCCACCACGGCGTCCCTTCAGCCAATAGCGGTCGCACCGCGGACAATCGCGGTGCACCATCAGGCAGTTACTGTTTGTGCGTAGCAACATGATTTGTCACTGCACCGATGGCCACAAGACGGCACATTCATGTCGGTGACGCACATGGAGGTAACCCTTGACGGCCCGCAGGAGCATCTCCCCGACCGGTCGGCACCAACCGGATCAACCCGATCAACCGCAGCCTGCTGACGAACCGAAAGGTGACCCGGATGACGAGGCGTGCCGGGAGATCCTGCGAATCCTCGCGCTGATCGGTGACAAGTGGAGCATCCTGGTCATCGGGCAACTTCGGGACCGGACCCTGCGCTTCAGCGAACTCCACCGCGCCGTCAGAGGCATCTCGCAGCGCATGCTCACCCTGACCCTGCGACAGCTCGAACGCGACGGGCTCCTCACCCGCACCGTGCACCCCAGCGTTCCCCCGCGCGTCGACTACACGCTCACCCCACTCGGCTCAACACTGCTGGACTCCATGGTGGCCCTCGGCGAGTGGGCCACCACCCACCGACAGGAGATCAAGAACAACCGCCACCGCTACGACACCGCCCGCTCATCGCGAACACAGGCCTGATGGCACCGCGATGGCCAGTGGCATGGGAGCCGCTGAGTGCAGGAGCGACGGCCTCAGGCGATGGACGGCCCGATTCCGGAAGCCCGGACGGAAATTCCCTTGCCCAATGGTCAAGAAGTGTTGACCATTGAGGGCATGCCTACCGACGATCTTCCCGAGACGTTCCACGTCACCACTGACGAGCAGTTGCGCGCCGTTTCCAATCTCACGCGTCACCGGATCATGGCCGTGCTCCGCTTCGAGCCCGCGACGATCACGCAGATCGCCGAGCGAGTGGGCCTCGCGAAGGGGAGTTCCAGCTACCACGTACGGCTGCTGGAGCGGGCCGGCCTGGTGAAGGTGGTGCGAACGCGGAAGGTCCGGGGGGTCACCGAGCGGTACTACGCAATGGCCGCGCGGGCGATCGTGCTGCCCGACCCGGGCGAGGGAGGCCCGGATGTGCTGATGCGGCATGCGGTGGCGGACCTGGAGGCGGCGCCGGTGGACGGCGAGCGGCACGTGCGGATGGCGCATCTGCGGCTCACCGAGGAGCAGTTCGCGGAGCTGGGGGCGCGGCTGCAGGCACTGGCGGACGAGTACCGGGAGCTGTCCGACCCGTCGCTGCCGGACGCGTCACTCGTCTTCGCACTGTTCCACCCGGCCTCGCGCGAGCAGGCCGAAGGGGACGCCAAGTGACCTCAGACGTACGGAAGCTGCCGACCGGGTTCGGACGGCTGTGGACCGCGCAGACGGTGTCCTCGCTGGGTGACGGGGTGTCGCATGCCGCGCTGCCGCTGCTCGCGCTGACGTTGACGCGGAATCCGGTGGCGCTCGCCGTCGTCACGGCCGCCGGAACGCTGCCGTGGCTGCTCTTCGGGGTGCTCGGCGGTGCGCTGGTGGACCGCTGGGACCGCCGGCGCACGATGTGGGTCACGGACGCGGCACGTGCGGTGCTGCTCGCGATACCGGCGGCAGCGGCCGCGCTCGACGTGCTGAGCATTCCACTGCTCGCGGCCGTCGCCTTCCTCCTCGGCCTCGGCGGACTCTTCTTCGACACGGCCGCCACGGCCTATCTCCCGGATCTGCTCGGCCGCGACCCCGCGCTCCTGGAACGTGCCAACTCCCGCCTGCGCGGCACCCAGACCGCCGCATCCGGCTTCGCCGGGCCGCCCGCGGGCAGTGCCCTGCTCGCGCTCGGGCGGGCGGTTCCACTGCTCGCCGACGCGGTGTCGTTCGCCCTCTCCGCACTGCTCGTACGGTCGCTGCCTGCCACGCCCCGGCCCGCACCACAGGCCCGTGAGTCGCTGCTGCGGCAGGCGCGGGCCGGCGCCTCGTACGTCTTCCGGGATCAGCTGCTGCTCGGGCTCGCGCTGCGGCCGGCGGTCGGGAACATCGCCTTCCTCGCCGTGGAGACCGTACTCGCCCTCTTCGCGCACGACCGTCTCGGCACCGACACCTTCGGCTTCGGCCTGCTCCTCACGGCGGAGGCCACCGGCGGTCTGCTCGGCGCGGGCATCGCCTCCTTCCTCGGCCGGCGACTCGGCACCGGCACCGCGTTGACCTGCACGGCCGCAGTCGAGGGACTCGCCATCCTGGGCCTTGCCGCCGCCCCGAACCCGTACGTCGCCGGCCTCGCGCTCGCCGTCTGCGGCGCGGGCATGGGAGCCACGATGGTGCTCGGCCCCTCCCTCCGACAGGCGATCGTCCCCGCCCACCTCATAGGCAGGGTCGCCTCCACCTCCCGCATGCTCGCCATGTGCGCCGCCCCGTTCGGCGCCTTCCTCGGCGGCTGGCTGGCCACCACCTACGACGTACGCACCCCCCTCTACACCGCCGCCGGCCTGCTCCTCACCATGACCACCGTCACCGCGACCATGACCAGCAACCGCCGGGTCGAGGCGGCGCTGCGTGCCGCCGCCCCGGCTGCGACGGAAGTTCGGAGTACCGCGGGATAAACGGGAACGGGGTGGCCTGGCACATTGCATGGAGGGCCCCACCCCATCCGGCTGGAGCGTCCTCCACACCCTCTCAGTCCCGCCCCGCGCCCCTCTCAACTGTTCTTCTCAGGCGCCCAAGGGTGGATATCACCCTGTAGAGAAACCCTGCCGCTGAAATCGCCATAGCCAACCCCAAGACGACGGCATTCACCCCTTCGCTCAACTGCCAGATGAGCGAAGGGGAGGCAATGGCGAAGAAGAGTAGTGCGGCAACAATCGCCCCCGTGATGACGGAATAGACGATCTCTACCGTAACCGCGTCACGTGATACCTGCTGAGACGATCCCTTGGGGCTGACGGCTTCCGGCTCATCCTCATTGGAATGTCGCATACCGGCAGTATTCCACGATGCCCCAACTCCGCACGTGCTAACGAGGTTTGTGGCCACCGCACAGGGATGCTCTCTTGTCGAGGTGCACTACGAGGTGATGTGCGCGCCCGCCAGACGGAACTCGTCACCTCCATCCATGTCCACGACTTCTGGGCCTCGTGCACAGACCCGGTCACCGCGACGCGCCCGGGCGCGATATGCAGGGTTCCTTGTCCTCGTCGCACCCCGTACTCGGACGTGCCGAGGTCACGATCACTCCGCTGATCTGGGGTTTTTGCGCTGGTTGGCATGGAGGCGCGCCTTCTTCTGCCGATTCCCGCAGGTGTTCATGTCGCACCATTTGCGGGTGCGGCTTTGACTGGTGTCGAAGAAGGCGGCTTGGCAGCTCGGTGATGCGCACAGCGCGAGTTTTCCGTCTCGTTCGCCAGCGATGACGCTGATCGCGTCGGCGGCGATCACGCTGAGGGCGTCTTCCACGCAGGAAGCCGAGCTGAGCCGCCATTGCCGCTTTCCCTCGGGCGTCAGGATCGCTGCGGCCCGCCCCTGAGCGCTGCAGTCATTGATGACTCGGACAGCAGATGCGGGGAGGGCGTCCTGGAGCGCGGCCGCAGTCGCGGCGGCGTGGATCGACTCCCTCAGTTCCCGGGCGAGGTCGAGCTGGGCGGTGGTGCAGGAGTCCACGGCGAGGCCGTTCACTGCCAGCCAGTCGACGAGTCGGTGCGGCGTGGGAATGCGCTCCACGGCGTCGCCATGACGCTCCGAGAGAGTCCCCGTGAAGCTGGTCGCCAGCACGTTGCCGAGGCGGAAGTCAGGGAATCCAGCACGCATGGAACCACCTTAGCCGGTTGCGGCGTGGCTCGGAGAACTGCTAGAACCGCCTTAGCCGGTTCCGCGATGGCCAGGAGGCCTCATGCCCCGTCCCACCAGCGACGTGCAAGCGTTTGAAGCCCACGCAACTGACGCCGACCTCGACGATCTGCGCGCGCGACTGGCCGCGGCGCGGCTGCCGGAGGCCGAGACGGTCCACCGCGCCGCGCCCGGCCCTCGCCGATGGGCACAGGGCGTTCCGCTCACCGACCTCGTCGATGTCGTGAACTACTGGCGCACCGGGTACAACTGGCGGTCGTTCGAAGAGCGCCTCAACCAGATCGGCCAGTTCCGCACGACCATTGATGATCTGGGAATCCACTTCCTGCACCGTCGCTCGGCGCGCGCAGATGCCATTCCGCTGATCCTGACGCACGGCTGGCCGGACAGCATCGCTCGGTTCGTCGATGTGGTGGACGAGCTGGCAGATCCGAAGGATGCGGACGCGCCGGCGTTCCACGTCGTGGTCCCGTCTCTGCCGGGCTTCGGTTACAGCGACAAGCCGGCCACCACCGGGTGGGGAACCGAGAAGACCGCGGCCGCATGGGTGGAACTGATGGGAAGGCTCGGCTACAGCAGGTTCGCAGCCCACGGCGGCGACTGGGGAGGCAATATCACCACGGTTCTCGCCGGCAGGTTCCCTGCGCACGTGCTCGGCATCCACACCACGTTCGCGGAGGGCCCGCCCGGGTTGACAACGGACGGGCTGACGGCGGTCGAGCGCCAGTGGACCGAGGAAACCCGCGACTTCTGGCGTCACCGCGCGGCGTACGCGAAGCAGCAGGCGACCCGGCCGCAGACCATCGGCTACTCGCTCGTCGACTCACCGGTCGGGCTTCTTGCCTGGATTCTTGACAAGTTCGCCGAGTGGACGGATACCGAAGACAGCCCGTTCGAGACGATTTCCCGAGACCGGGTTCTCGACAACGTCACCCTGTACTGGCTGACGCGGACCGGCGCATCGTCGGCCCGCATCTACTACGAAAGCCACAACTCACTGGACCCCGAACTCCGGGTCGACGTCCCGTCGGCAATCACCGTGTATCCCCGCGACGTCGAGAAGTGTCCGCGCCCCTGGGCGCAGGAGCGGTACCGACAGATCGTCCGATGGGGGGCGCCTCAAAGCGGGGGACATTTCCCGTCGCTGGAGATTCCCGAGTACTTCGTCAAGGACCTGCAGGAAGGCCTCGCGGCAGTGCTGGCCGCCAATCGGTGAACGCGGCGGAGATCTCCCGGTTCTTCTCCCCACGCCCGGAGCGTTCCGCGGCCTCCAGCCGAATCCGCTCCCGCGTAGCCCTCCCGGCGTCGGTCGGCCCCTGTTGTGGTCGTCCTGCCAGGCGGCCTTGAGCCCAGTGCGAGCGGCAGGGCGGGCCCTCAGCCGCCGCGGCGCACCCGGGCTGCCTTGCGGGCCTCGGCGAGCTTACGGGCCTCGGTGGCCTTGCGGGATTTGCCGCCGGTGGTACGGGAGGTGTCCTTGCTGGTGCCCAGGCCGCGGAAGGGGGTGTTGGTGTTCTTGGCCCTATGGGCGGCGGGCTTACCGTCGAGCGCGGTGCCGGAGGGGGCCTTGGCCCCGGTGATCCGGCTCAGCTCCGCCTCACCCGAGCGCACCTTGGTGGTCGTCGGCTCGATGCCGGCCTCTGCCATCAGGCGGCCCATCTCCCTGCGCTGGCCCGACAGGACCAGAGTGACGACGCGGCCGGACTCGCCGGCCCGGGCGGTGCGGCCCGCGCGGTGCACATAGTCCTTGGGGTCGGTGGGCGGGTCGACGTTGACCACGAGATCGAGGTCGTCGACGTGCAGGCCACGGGCCGCGACATTGGTCGCCACCAGGACGGTGACCTGGCCGCTCTTGAACTGCGCGAGGGTCCGGGTGCGCTGCGGCTGGGACTTACCGCTGTGCAGGGCCGTGGCATCCACCCCGCTGGCCCGCAGGTGCCGGGTGAGCTGGTCGACCGCGTGCTTGGTATCCAGGAACAGCAGTACGCGGCCGTCGCGGGCGGCGATCTCCGTGGCGACGGCATACCGGTCGGGGCCATGAACGACCAGCACATGGTGGTCCATGGTCGTGACCGCGCCCGCGGACGGGTCGACCGAGTGGACGACGGGGTCATGGAGGTAGCGCCGGACCAGGTGATCGACGTCCGGGTCCAGGGTGGCGGAGAACAGCATCCGCTGACCGTCACGGTGCACCTGGTCGAGCGCCTCGGTGACCTGCGGCAGGAAGCCCATGTCGCACATCTGGTCAGCCTCGTCGAGGACGGTGATCCGCACCCGTCCCAGGCCACAGGCCTTGCGCTCGATCAGGTCATGCAGGCGGCCAGGGGTGGCGACGACGACCTCGGCCCCGTCGCGCAGCGCAGCGGCCTGCCGGCCGATCGACATGCCGCCGACGATCGCGGCCATCCGCAGCCGGAGCGCGTCGGCGTACGGCGCGAGCGCTTCGGTGACCTGTTGGGCCAGCTCACGGGTGGGCACCAGGATCAGGGCGAGGGGCTGCTTGGGCTCCGCGCGCCGCCCCGCCGTCCGCACGAGCAGCGGCAGGCCGAAGGCGAGGGTTTTGCCCGATCCGGTGCGCCCGCGCCCCAGGACGTCGCGTCCCGCGAGGGCGTTGGGCAACGTGGCTGCCTGGATCGGGAAGGGCTCGTGCACGCCGCGCTCGGTGAGCGTTCGCAGCACCTCGGCAGGCAGTCCCAGGTCAGCGAAGGAGACGACCGGGGGAGCCGTGGGGGTGGGGGGCACCGGCTGGGCGAGGTCGCCGTGCGAGGTGCCGAGGTGGTCCGGCTGGTTCATACAGAGCCTTCCGTATGCGGAACGTACCGAGGAAGGCCCGGCAGGAAATGAGCAGCCAACGAACAAGGGAATCGGACGGGCAGAATCGCCAGCCGTCACAGCCAGCACAGCCGCCCAAACGTCTGAGGCTAACACAAAGTGACAGTGCGCCCCGGCGCCGTGGTGCAGATCGCTCCGCCTGCGCTGGTCGTCACCGCAGACATCTCAGTCCCGAGACCTTCTCGTGCACGTCGGTCAGCGCCTCGGCCCGCGTACGGCCCGTCGGCGCGGAGGCGAGAGCGACGGGGAAAGGGAGCGCGACCAGGGGTGACCAGCGCTTCGGTCACCCCTGGTCGCCCCCCGGCCCGTCCCGAAGCCCGACTGCCCACCCCTGTCCGGGCGAGCCCTTCCTCACCTGAGACGTCTCGCCTCCGGGCCGTCACCCGTCGATGTACTGGTCGGCCCAGGCGCTGATGATGTGGGCGGCTCGCTGCGCTTGTCCTCGTGCCGTCAGGAGATGGTCTGCCCCTTCGAGCGAGACGAAGCTTCGCGGGTGCCGTGCCTCGCTGAAGATCTCCCCGGCGTTGGCGATGTCGACGGTGTTGTCGGTGGGCGAATGCAGGACGAGCAGCGGCAGGTCCAACTCGCCGATGCGGTCGCGCAGGTGAGCACGGCGGACGTCCTCGACGAAGGCACGCTTGAGGACCAGGGTCCGCCCGCCGACGAACCACTCGTGCGACCCTTCATGAAGCACGCGATCCACGACCGCGTCGTACTGCCGCTCCACGTGGCTGGGATCGACCGGCGCCCCGATCGTGGCGACCGCGCGGACGCCGGTGGCCTCGGCCGCCGCGGCGAGGACGGCGGCGCCTCCCCATGAGTGCCCCACCAGCAGGTCTGCCGGAGTCCCTCGCTCCGCCATCATCGCTGCGGCACGGATCGTGTCCTGCACCTTGACGGTGAAGGAACCATCGCCCCAGTCGCCGTCGGAGTCCCCGATCCCGAGGTTGTCGAAGCGCAGCATGCCGATCCCCTCGCGGGCCAGCTGCTTGCTGACACGCGAGGCGGCCGGCGAGCCCTTGCCGAGGGTGAATCCGTGCACGAAGATCCCCCAGCCGCGGATCTCGCCGTCCGGCAGGTCGATCGCGCCGGCCAGCTCGGGGCCGACGACGCTCGGGAATCTCACTTTTTCGCTCATGTTGTGATCACCTAGGCAGGGGCTGTTCGTGGAGCAGGAAAGACTGTGAAGCAGGAAAGACTGTGGAGCAGGAAAGACCAGGGTGCCACCGGCCGGCACCACGCGCGCGCTCCGGGCAGGGGAGCGGCGAGCGCGGTGCCGGCCGTGATGGGCACGTCAGGCGGTCGGCTTCCGGTCGGAGGACTGCTCGGTGGTGAGCAGTGCGGTGATCTCCTCGGCGAGGTACGGGCCGAGCTCGCCCCAGCCGTCCTTGTAACCGTAGACACCCGCCAGGGTACGGGCCTCGTAGTCGCCGTTCATGATCTCGATGTCCGTGGCCGTGATGAGCGCCGGGTGGGCGACACCGACGGCCGCCGAGATCTTCAGCAGCTCCTTGCGGAGGGTGCGCAGGTAGACAGCGGCCCGGGTGGCCTTCGAGGCCGGGTCGAGGCCGCGGGCCAGCCACGGGCTCTGGGTGGCGATGCCGGTGGGGCACTTGTCGGTGTGGCACTTCTGCGCCTGGATGCAGCCGATCGACAGCATCGCCTCACGGGCCACGTTGATCATGTCGGCACCCAGCGCGAAGGCGACCGCGGCGTTCTCGGGCAGGCCGAGCTTGCCGGAGGCGATGAAGGTCAGGTCGTCGGTCAGCCCCCGCTCGGCGAAGACGCCGTAGACCCGGGAGAAGCCCATCCGGAACGGCAGCGACACCGAGTCGGAGAAGGTGAGCGGTGCGGCCCCGGTGCCGCCCTCGCCGCCGTCGATAGTCACGAAGTCGACACCACGGTCACCACGCGCCATCAGCGTGGCCAGCTCCTGCCAGAACTCCATCTCACCCACCGCGCTCTTGATCCCGACCGGCAGACCGGTCTCGGCGGCGAGCAGTTCGACGAAGTCGAGCATCGAGTCGACGTCGCCGAACGCGGTGTGCCGCGACGGTGAGGCGCAGTCCTCGCCGAACGGGATGTCGCGGATCTCGGCGATCTCCCGGGTCACCTTCGCACCCGGCAGCATTCCGCCCAGCCCGGGCTTGGCACCCTGGGAGAGCTTGATCTCTATCGCCTTGACCGGGGCGCCGGCGACCACGTCCTTGAGCTTGTCGATGTTGAAGCTGCCGTCCTCGTTGCGGCAGCCGAAGTAGGAGGTACCGATCTGCAGGACGAGGTCGCCACCGTGGCGGTGGTACGGCGAGAGACCGCCCTCGCCCGTGTTGTGCAGGGTGCCCGCCAGCGCCGCCCCCTGGTTGAGTGCCGTGACTGCCGCGCCCGAGAGCGACCCGAAGCTCATCGCCGAGATGTTCACGACGCTCGCCGGCCGGAACGCCTTGGCGCGCCCGCGCGGTCCGCCCAGCACCTTGGCTGACGGCAGTGGGGCCTGCGGGTCGTGCAGGTCGGGCAACGCGCCGGCGAACGTGCGCTGCTTCAGGTACGCGTGCCCCTGCATGTGCTCGACGTCGTTGTCGGTTCCGAACCCGAAGTAGTTGTTCTCCCCCTTCGCCGACGCGTAGATCCAGGTGCGCTGGTCACGACTGAACGGGCGCTCCTCGTCGTTGGAAGTCACTATGTACTGGCGCAGCTCCGGCCCGATCGTCTCCAACAGGTACCGGGCGTGCCCGAGCACAGGGAAGTTCCGGAGCAGTGCGTGCTTCTTCTGGACAAGGTCACGAGCGGCCACCAGTGCCAGTGCTGTTGCGGTGGCCGTGGCGATGCTCCGGGCGCGCATGAACGTTCCTCTCCTCGATGCTCGACTCCATCGCCATCCGGTGGAGTCGTCGTGTCGTGTCGGCGTCGGGCGGGCGGGCACGACCCCGCGGGCGTCAGCGTCCGTCGGAGAACGCCAAGTGATATTAGGGGCTCGCCCGGATAGCGGGTCGTGGGTGGGTCGTCTTCCCGGTGGCGGGCGGTCCAGGCGCGTCGGAGCCGGCTATGTACGGTGACGCTTGGGTAACACGGCGTAATGCCTGCGGCCCGGTAGACGATTACGGCTACTGGCCTGACGGCGCCGGCCCGCGGCTAGCGCAGATGCCGGGCGAAGAACCGGGCCGCGGCGTCCCCCGCGAACTGCGGGACGCCGCTGTGCCCGCCCATGTTGGCGTGCAGGGTCTTCTCCTGGGAGCCGAAGGCGTCGAACAGGTCCAGGGCCGCCTGCCGGTCGTTCCCTTCGTCGTCCCACTGCAGCAGGACGTGCAGCGGGATGGTGACCCGGCGGGCTTCCTCGAACATGGCGGCGGGCACGAGACTCCCGGCGAACAGAACGGCGGCCGAGAGGCGCGGCTCGACCACCGCGAGCCGGATGCCGATGGAGATCACTCCTCCCGAGTACCCGACCGGGCCGCCGATCTCGGGCAGTGACAGGAGGGCGTCCAGGGCGGCCTGCCATTCCGGGACCGACTTCTCGACGAGCGGGAGGACGAGGGCGTCGACGATCTCGTCGTCGACCGGCTCGCCGGCCTCCATGGCCCGGCGCAGGTCGGCGCGGGCCTGCTCGGCGGCGGCCCAGCGGGGCCGGTCACCGCTCCCGGGGAGTTCGATGGTGGCCGCGGCGAAGCCATCCGCCGCCGCGTGCCGGGCCCGCTCCGCCAGCCGGGGGTACATCGTGCGCAGTCCGAGGGGAGGGGGGCCGAGCAGGATCAGCGGCGCCGGTGCGGATGCGGATGCAGAAGCGGGCGTCCACAGGACGCCAGGGATCTCGCCGAGGGTGAATTCGCGTTCGAGGACGCCGTCGTCGAGGTGCTGTTCAGAAGTGACGTGCATGGTCGTGCCTTTCGGGAGTGCGCTTGAACGGCGCTCCCGGACGACCTATCGCCCGACCGTGACCCCGGAGGGGAGCACCCATGTCGATACTGCGTTCACGGGTACCACCTCCTCGTTCTCTCGCACGGCCTTCCGGAAGGTAGCAGCGGTCGCCGTGCTCCGCCAACGGGTTTTCGCAGCGGCTCCGTGGCCGGATGCCGCCTCACCACAAGGCGACCCAGCTGCGGTAGGGCTTCCACCGATCGGCGATCTTGGCCAAGTGGGCGACGTCGTCGTCGGTGGTCGGGGCACCGAGTCCGTATGCGGTGGCGACGGCCTTGTGGACGCGTGGCTCGTGGCGGGGAAAGACGTCGGGGTGGCCTGCTCCCCGGAGGGGAATCCGGTGGCGTCGACGTCGAGCGAGAGGATGCGGGCGAGTTGGGCCCCTACGGTCTGCTCGGCGGCGGCCTCTGCGGTCACTGCCTTCGCCGGGTGCGGGGTGCCGGGATGCACGGTGAATTCGGCCCGGACCGTTCCCGTGCCGCCGTCTGCCCTCACCTCCTGCCGGACGGCGGCCGCGACGACCGAGACGCAGTCGTCGGTGGGGAAGGCCAGGCGCAGGATTCCGTCCGTCGCGTGGCGGTAGTTCGCGGGGCCGAAGCCCTCCAGGAACCGGATGCCGGAGGCGAGCGAGAAGGGCCCGGCCGGGGTGAGGGTGACGGCGCGCACGGTCAGCCTCCGTGCGCGGTGAGGGTGTAGCCCTCGGGGCCCTCGAAGGAGAACATCGGCCCGAAGGGGCTGTCCGCGATCGGAGTGAGGATCTTGATCCCGGCAGCGGCGAGCTGGTCGTGGAGCTGATGGGCGTCGGAGGTCTGGAACCAGAGCACCGCGCCGAGTCCGGGCCGTGCGATGTCGGCGAGGTCGACGCCCGGCAGGAGCTCACGGACGGCGAAGGGGGTCGGCTTGGTGTCGAAGACGACCGCGTGGGGCGGCGAGAACGAGGCCCGGCGCAGGCCGAGGTGCTGTTCGCAGAAGTCCGCTGCCGCGTTCAGGTCACGCACTTGCAGGGCGACGAAGTCGGGGCCGTCGATGGTGACAGTCATGGGTCTCCTCGAAGTCAATGTCAGGACTTTGACATTACTGAGGCTAGGGCGACCGCGTCGCGTATGTCAAAATGCTGACATGCTGGAGAACGCGTCGGCCGAACCGCCCCACCCCACGAAAGACGTCACTCACCACGTGGGATACCTGCTCAAACGCACCCAGGCCGCCCTCCGTGGGGCCATGGACAAGGTCCTGCGCGAGCACGGCCTGACCGTGCCGCAGTACGCCACCCTCGAACTCCTGGCCCTGCATCCCGGAATGTCCAACGCCGACCTCGCCCGCGCGACCTTCGTCACCCGGCAATCCGGAAACGTCGTCCTGCGGGGCCTCCAGGAAGCGGGACTGATCGCCCGCCCCGCCACCGCCGACCACGGCCGCGCCCGGCCCGCCCACCTCACCGAGGAGGGCAACGCGCGCCTGACCGCAGTCCAAGCCGCCGTCTACGCCATCGAACAGCGCATGGTCGAAGCGATCCCGGCGCAGCGCCTGGCAGTACTCCTCGCCGACCTTGAACGCATGGCGGCGGCACTGGAGGAATGACCCCACTCCCGGGTCGGTGGACCGGCCCCCGCCGGGTCGCCCTGGGGAAGGTGCTCTTCGATCCTGCCGGCTTGTGACTGCCCCTCGGTGTGCCGGAGTCCCGCCAGGAGGCGTTCGGCTCTATCCCGGCCTTTCGTTTGACCAAGGCGAGCTGACGCGGGGTTCGGACGCGCGGTGGGTGATTGCGCAGCAGGTCAAGGTGAAGAACACCTCGTGGAAGTCGCCCTATCGGCTGTCAGTGCAGGGCGACCGCCGCTTGCGAGGCCGTTGCTGCCGCACCGGCATCAATCTTGAGGCGGGGCTGAGCGGAGTAGTCGGTACGGATGGGCGGGGCGGGGTCGAATGCCATCCAGCGAGGGGCGAGAAAAGTGCGGCCGGTGGCGCACAGGGTTGACCGCGACCACAACCGGGTGTCCGACGCTTCTCACTGCTTGCGGGTGAACCACGAGGCCACGCCGTCGCGCCGACCGAATGTGGACGATCACGCCCGTTATTGTCCCTTCTTGTGCCTTTGAGTTGCGCATTTGTGAATCTCAAGCCCGGCGTCGGAAAGACGACGAGTGCTGTGTGGCTGGCCCACGCGCTTCACGAGTCGGGTAGGTCTCCGCTGCTGGTCGACGGGGACCCGGCCGCTTCCGCGCTGCGCTGGAGCGAGCTGGCCAATGGCTTTCCGTTTCCGGTGATCGCCCTGCCGGTGGGGGACGTCCACCGCCGCGTGAACGACTTCCTCGGCGACCGGCAGGCCGTCGTACTCGACGCGCCCCAGCTGGAAGACCATCCCCGCATCGCCCGCAGCATCATGAGGTACGCCGACGAGTGGATCGTGCCCGTCACCCCCGCCCCCATCGAACTGGACCGGATGGCACCCATCCTCGGCGAGATGGCGGACGTGCAGTCCCTGCGTGCCGAGCCGGCCCGCTCGGCGGTGCTGCTCAATCGCACCAACCGACCCGATGCCACGCGCACCGGGCCCGACGCGGACGCTCGCGAGGCACTCACCGAGCGGGGCTTCGAGGTGCTGGACACCCATATCGCGCGGCTCGACCTGTACGCCCAGTCTTTCGGGAACCCGGTCCAGGCCAAGGGTTCGGCGTACATGGATTTCGCGGAGGAACTGATCAAGCGTCAGGACGAGGCATGAATCAGCGCAAGGAGAACTACCGCGCGGCATTGCGGCGCGGGCCGGATGTCTCGGCACCACGGCCCACCAAGGTCACCAGGTTGCAGAGCAGATACATCCGGGTGACCGTCGAGGTCGATCCCGACCTGCGAGGTGATCTGACGCGATGGTTGGGATGGCCGGTCTCCTCGGCAGTGTTCGCCGGCGCTACCGTCCTGCGTACCGTGGCCGCCACCGTCGGCTGGGTCGCTCGACCCGGAGGCCAGGCTTCGTCCGACCCGCGCGAGGCTCCGGATTCGGGTCGCTGACCTCCACGCGCTGACGACCTCGATCACGGTTGGAATTACGGGTCGGGGTCGTTCTGCGGCACGCTTCGGGGCGGGGTTGACTTTACGGAGATTCGCGGACCCCAATATCTTGTAGCCAGTGTTCAGGCAGTCAACGACGTTGCGGCCGAGCCAGTCCACCGCTGCGGCGACGAGCCGTCATACGGCCCCGCCCGTCACGAAGCCACGGGCCGAGCGCATGCTGCGCAATACATCCGTTACCGCCACAGTGGTACTGCCGGGTTCTCATGTCCTGATCGCCGAACCCTGCAGGAAGAACTCGATGGCAGCACTGTCTGCGGATATGCCAGCCTCCTTCTCCCAGGTGCCGATGGAGAAGGCCGTGATGACCCGCGACGAGGCTCTCAAGCAGCTCAGCCACATCGCGCACGCGAGGGCATTTGATAAGCACGTCGGGTCTGACCAGCTCATCCAGGCTGGGCTGGACGCACTGATCGCCGGGGTTGAGAGTCCCTCCCTCGCCATGCTGGCCGGTCTGCTCCGGAGCGAAGAGCCGGAGGGCTCCGGCACTCTTCGACCAGGTGCTGGAGGAGTTGGGCCTGCTCTATCGGCAGCCGAGATGGAGAACTGACACCGGTTCACTCGCGCCACCGGGATTGGTCACCCACTACCTGAACCGCTCACTCAGCTTTGCCGCACGACAGAAACTGAGTTCAGAACCACGACTCGTGAACAGGGCCACGTGACACTGCGGCTTCATCCAGTCGGGCTTCGTGAACCAATGTCAGTCGGTGGCGTTCTGGCTCGCTGAAGGTTCCTCACCGCCGGTGCGTCCCGTGCGGGGAGCAGGACGCCGTGACGAAGGCCGAGGGGGCGCCCCCACACGTGCGGGGAGCTGGTTTGGTCGAGTCCGAGCGTGGACATCCGGGCGAATTCCCTCGAAGGCCAGGCATCCGCCCGCGAACGCGGCCGGCAGGGGTGGGCGGCCCAAAGTGGTCGACGACGACATGGCCGCTTACGCCCGCAGCTTGCCTTGCGGGCCAGTGGGGTCCCCGTACGGCAGATCGCGAGCCAGCTCGTCATCACCTCGGGCAGGAACAAGGGTGAACACCCCTACGGCCGTCACCGTCTACCGCGTCCTCGCCGAGGACGACGTCACCGACCGACCCCACGGCCTGAGCATCACAGATAGCCGCTTTGCACCTGAGGACAGAGACAGGATTCGGGGCCGCTATGGGGTGTTGGGGTCAGTGGACGGAGAGCCCGCCATCGACGAAGAGTGCCTGCCCGGTGACGTAGCTGGAGGCGCGGCTGGCCAGGAACACCGCTGCTCCGGCGAAGTCCTCGGCCAGGCCGTTGCGTCCGACCATCGTGCGCGCGGCCAGCGCCGCCACCTTCTCTGGATCGGAGGACAACCGCGCATTGAGCGGGGTCATGACGAAGCCGGGCACCAGCGTGTTGCAGGTGACGCCGTGTGGTGACCACGCCTCGGCCTGAGAGCGGGCGAGCGACTCCAGCGCCCCCTTGGAGACGCCGTAGGCGCCGCTCTGGACAAACGCCCGGTGCGCCTGCTGGGAGGTGACGTGGATGATCCGCCCGAAACCCCGCTCGGCCATCCCGGGCCCGAACCGCTGGCCCAACAAGTAGGGCGCCTCCAGGTTCACCGTCATCGTGGCGTCCCACACCTCTTCGCTCATCTCTCCCATCGGCGGCCGGAGGTTGATTCCGGCGCTGTTGACGAGAATGTCGGGCTCGCCGAACACCTCGGCTGCCCGCTCCGCCGCCGTGCGCACCCCGTCGCGGGTGCCCAGGTCGGCGCTCACCCAGGCCGCCCGACAGCCGTCCGCCGTCAACTCGTCGACTGTGACGGCCAGTTCCGACTCCTTGCGCGCCACGATCACCACGCTCGCCCCGGCTCGCCCGAGAGCCCCGGCAATGGCCCGGCCGATGCCGGAACTGCCGCCCGTCACCACGGCGATCCGGCCGTCCAGCGAGAACAGTTCGGAGAGGTAGCTTCGCGAGGTCATGCCCGCACCCTAGAAAGTACGACGACCGGTGATCGTCGCGGGGCTCTCCACTGGCAGGCGGCGAGACCCTCCTAGTGATCCAAGTCACTTGCCGGGGGTGCATAGCGGGGTAGGGGCCAGTGTCTTTATTGAAGGTGTAGGGGCGTGTTGAGGTGAGGGGGCGACACTGATGGGGCGGATGCGGGCCGATGAGTTCGACCGGTTCGTGGCGGCTCGGTGGTCGGCGTTGCTTCACCTGGCGCGGCTGTTCACCGGCGGAGACCGGCACCGGGCCGAGGATCTGCTGCAGGAAGCGCTCGTCAAACTGTGGTTTGCCTGGCCGAAGGTCGCCGATCAGGCGCCCGAGGCGTATGTGCGCAGGGTCCTGGCCCGTGCTGCGGCGCGCTCGGCACGGCGTCGCTGGTGGGGCGAGCACCCTGTGGACCAGCTGCCCGACCCGCCCGAGGTGGCAGATGAGACCGCGGCCGTGGACGAGCAGACCCGGTTGGAGGCCGTGTTGGCGTTGCTGCCGACGCGGCAGCGGGCTGCGGTGGTGCTGCGCTACTACCAGGACCTGCCCGAGCGGGACGTCGCGGAGGCACTGGGCTGTCCGGTGGGTACCGCCCGTTCACTGACGACCCGCGGCGTTGCACGGCTGCGTCAGCTTCTGGCTGAGGCAGAGCCGGTGGAGTGAAGAGGGAGCTATGGATCACTTCGAACAGGAGCTGGCGCGGATGATGCGCGACAGCCACGAGGAAACGCTCTATGAGGACCGGCACCGAGACCGACTGCACGCCGGCGTTCGCGCACGCCGGAGGGCGCGAGCGGCCTGGACGGCCACCGGTTCCGTGCTGACCGTCGCCGGACTCGGGGTCGGACTGATGGTCCTGCCAAGCTCCTTTGCTCAGGACGGCGGCCCCACCGGCCCTCAGCACCGCTCCGGCACCCCCGCGGAGTCGGGCCCGACGTCGTCGAGGCCCCGCCCCGGGGCCACTGCCACGGCGCCGATGCCGACCTGCACGTCAACCACCCGGCCGGTGCCGATGCCGTATCACCTCTCGACCGCCGTGCCTTCGATGCCCAGCCGTACGTCCCCCCTCAAGCCAGTTCCGATGCCGACCTGCACCTCAACTACCGGGCCGTTTCCGACGCCGGCACAGACCTCGACCGCCAAGTAGCGCCCTGGCCGCGTTCAAGCGGTCCCGATGGGCGTGTGAAGAAGCCCAGTTTCCGTGCTCCCTCGGTGAGAGGGAGACGGCGACTTCGTGTGCGCGCGTACCGCGCCCCGGTCAACCGAGTCGGCCACACGCCCCTGCTTCGGCTCCCGCCGAGCGGGCGAGCTCCGCACCGTACATCCGCTATGTATTCGTCGATCCTCAAGACCGTCGCCTCCTGGCCCTAAAAGTGGCGGGAGGCGCAGGAGGCACCGTGCTCACCGCGTTCGCCCGCGCGTTCAAGACGCCCGACCTGCGCAAGAAGCTGCTGTTCACACTGGGCGTCATCGTGCTCTACCGGATCGGAGTGCACATCCCGGTCCCGGGGGTGAAGTACGCGAACGTCGAGTTCTGCATGGAGCGGAACCACGCCGACAACGGGTTGTTCGGCCTGGTGAACATGTTCAGTGGTGGTGCGCTGCTGCAGATCACGATCTTCGCGCTGGGGATCATGCCGTACATCACGGCGAGCATCATCCTCCAGCTGCTGACCGTGGTGATCCCGCGGCTGGAGGCCCTCAAGAAGGAGGGCCAGTCCGGGCAGGCGAAGATCACCCAGTACACCCGCTATCTGACCGTGGCGCTCGCCGCCCTGGAGGGCACCGGTCTGGTGGCCGCCGCCCGCGCCGGTACGCTCTTCCCGGGCTGCACGCGCCATATCGTGCCCAGCGAATCGGTCTTCACCGCCATCACGATGGTGATCACGATGACCGCCGGCACCTGCCTGACCATGTGGCTCGGTGAGCTGGTCACCAGCCGCGGTATCGGGAACGGCATGTCGATCCTGATGTTCATCTCGATCGCCGCCCGCTTTCCGGACGCGCTGTGGCAGGTCAAGCTCCAGGGCGAGCTCGCCGGCGGCTGGATCGAGTTCTTCGCGGTGATCCTGGTGGGCCTGGCGATGGTCGCCCTGGTGGTCTTCGTCGAGCAGGCCCAGCGGCGCATTCCGGTGCAGTACGCGAAGCGCATGATCGGGCGCCGGTCCTATGGCGGTACGTCGACTTACATCCCGCTCAAGGTGAACCAGGCAGGGGTGATTCCCGTTATCTTCGCGTCCTCGCTGCTCTCGATCCCGGCGCTCATCGCACAGTTCAGCGGGTCGAAGGCGGCATGGGCGACCTGGATCGCCACCAACTTCAGCAAGGGAGACCGTCCCGTATACATCGCCGCGTACTTCCTGCTGACCGTGTTCTTCGCCTTCTTCTACGTGGCCATCAGCTTCAACCCCGAAGAAGCCGCCGACAACATGAAGAAGCACGGTGGCTTCATACCGGGCATCCGGGCCGGCCGTCCGACGGCCGAGTACCTCAGCTACGTGCTCAACCGGATCACCTGGCCGGGCTCGCTCTACCTGGGGCTGATCGCGCTCGTACCGACAATGGAGTTGGTGCTCTTCGATGCGAACCAGGACTTCCCGTTCGGCGGGACAAGCATCCTCATCATCGTGAGTGTGGGCCTGGAGACCGTGAAGCAGATCGAGAGCCAGCTTCAGCAGCGCAACTACGAAGGGTTCCTCCGCTGATGCTTCGGGGCGGGGTGGTCGTTGCCCGGGGTTGAACGTCGGGGCGGCACCTGGGCGGAAGCGCCAGTCTGACTGAATGGACCGAGGCAAACGTCTGGCCCGGCTGCACGAGGTCCTCCTCGCCAAGCTCCGCAGCGCGAAACGTACTGGACTTCTCCCGCGCGGCGGTCGACGACTTCTACATCTGCGTAGAGAGGGCACTGCCGTTGCCCTGAGCGGTCCTGAAGCCGTGATCTTGGATCACCGGGAAGACATGCTGTGTGGTGGCAATCCAGGCATCGATCGCGGCAGGGGACGACCTGATGGCGCTGATCAGCGCCTCGATCGGTTCCAGCTTCGGCTTACCGATGTTCGTGCTGAGCTCGTCCATCGACACCTCTTGGTACGACATGGTCAGCTGCCACCAGAACCGCATGAGGAAGCGGCATTCCTGCGGGTCACGGTCGTCGGCGAGGCGATCATGCCATGGTGGGCGCGCTCTGTGCTGCCGGAGACGGTGGTTGCGCCTGGGCACGCAGTACTGCTGCCGGGACATCGTTTCCCCACATTCGCCGAGCGCGGGTCGCGCGCTGCCCTGTCAGTAGCGAGATGCGTCGAGGCCGGCCTGGTAGCGAAGCAAGGCCTCAGGAAGACCTTCGAGCTGTTCCTGCAGCCGCGGGCCACGATCGGTCAGTTGCTCTTCGAAGAACGCGGTAAGGATCGCCCGGACTACCGCCACACCGCGGCCAGGCGGCAGAGTGCCGAACGTCTCCAGATCATCCGGGTGCCCCGGTTCGCGCAGGCCCAGCGGCTCGGCCAGGATGTCGAAGTCGGTGGCCGACATGTGCCCTGCGCCGCGCACGGTCGTCCAACACCGTGGCCCGCGTAGCAGTGGCCACAATTGCTCCCAGCCGGCCAGGACGTGTGGGTCGTCCGGATCGGGTGGCGTCAGGCCGCACAGGAGCACGGGCACGTCGAGGCCGGTGGTGAGCACGTCGCCGTACAGCGAGCCGTCGATGACGGCTGCTGCAGCCAGACGGGGATCGAGGCGCGCGGCCTCCGCTGCAGCCGCTCCGCCCAGGGAATGTCCGGCGATCCCGATCCGGGCCGGGTCGATCAGGCCGTGCCACCGGTGTCCGGGGGCGAGCAGCTGGTCCAGGACGAAGCGCATATCGTCGATCCGCGTGGCCAGGTAGCGGTCCACCAGGTCGCTTGATTCGTCACCGCGTTCGTGGCCCCCGTCCTCTCTGCCGCATTCCGGCTCCTGATGGGCGATCACTCGCCCATCAGGCATCTCCACCCCTGCTGCGTCTGACGGATGGTCCACGCCGGCCACCATGAACCCGCGGGAAGCCAGTTCCTCGGCCAGACAGGTTAACCCCGCCCGGTACTCCCCAAGGCCCGGGGAGAACAGGACCAGAGGCATGGCGGAGCCGCTCGCGGCCGGTGCACCGTCGTAGGCATGCGTCCGCACCCCCGCCAGGACCAGGCTCAGTGCCGGATCGAGCTCCTCGCCCTCCTCGGCCCAGCCGTCGAGAACCAGCGCTGCAACGGGCGGCGACAGATAACGCGCTTGTGCGGAGCCCTGATGCGCAATCGGTGCGGCCGGATACCAAAGTTGCACCATCAGCTCCCGATGACGGCCCGCGTCCCAGGGATCGGGGCGGGCTTCGTCAATGAGATGACATGCTTCCGTCCCTACCCGATGGGTCCCACTGGGTGGCAGAAGCCTTGTCTCCCCGCTGCCGTGATCGATCGACACTTCCGCCCCCTCCGTTACGGCAATGCCGCTGATCCAATACCAAACCCCTCGTAGAACGCATCCGGTTTTGAGAGCGGACTGCCCCTTCACTGAGCAAGCAACCAGGTGGGCAAGGGGAGCAGGGCTGGTGAGGACCATCCCCGCACGGGTGGGATGCCAGCCTGGGACGTTTCGTTTGGATCTAGACTTTGCAGCTCGCTGCCGCCGTCGGCTCTGACGGCGCTGGACGACCTGGACACTTGACGGAGGGGCGGTGCACATCGAGCGCTGGGTGCACGTCGTTCCGGAGCAAGGCGCCCTGCCTGTTGACTTGCTGCTTCCCATAACCGGCAGGACATACGTAGCGCGGCTCGACGGCCGGGAGATGCGCGACATGGACTGCGTCCTCCAGCAGTTCTACGACGGGCTGAAGCTGCCGGATTACTTCGGGTGGAATTGGGATGCCCTCTCCGACTGTCTGCGTGACCTGAAGTGGCTGCGCGCGGACCACTACGTACTGATCGTCGAGGCCGCGGATGAGGCGCTGTCGGAGGATGGCGCCGGGCGGCGGCTGCTCTTCAAAACCCTCCTACTGGCAGGGCAGCGATGGGCCTTCACACAGCGGCCCGAGAGCATGGACCTCAGCAGACTCGTAGTCGTCATGTGTTGTGACGCAGCATCCGTTTCGGGTCTGCAGGCACAGCTGCGATTGTGCTGGGAAGAGATGGTCTCGTCGTAGCACGCTTCATCAGAAGCATCCCCGTGGGCGCGGGGAGCGGCGGCGGTCGTCATCGAGCTGGAGTTCCGGCGATCCCCGCGAGTTCGGCTAGCAGGAGCACGCCCAGACGTAGTAGGGAAGGAGCAGCCCTGCTGAGCGGAAATAGGCCGAAACGGCGCCCACGCGCACGCACGGCACGGCTCGCCACAGCCCGCCGCCCGGCCCGCTTCTCCGTCCGGCGCTGCGCGGCGTACTGGCCCGAAGCTGTGTGGTGTCCTCGGCGAAGGTGATGTCGCTGGCGGTGCAGGGCTTCGATCTGCCAATGCGAGCGGATCATGTGCGCGTGCTGTGACCGCCTGCGGAGATTCTTCTGGTTCGCTTTAACGATCACGAAGTAGGCGCCGCGATGGGCGAGAAACGTGGCATGCTCGCTCAGTGGCTGAAAGTGAATTGACACCGGCATCTTCGTTGCACGCTTGTGTCACAATTGACGGTCCAGATCTTTGGCTGCGGGGTGGGGGCGTGTGGCCATGTTCGAGCGTACTGACAACCAGCTTGTCAATTTCGTGCTCTTTCTCGTGGACGTGTTTCTGAGCTTTTGGTGGCTGTGGGCGCCTTGGCTCGTGTACTGGTGGTTTTCTGGGGGGAGTCAGAAACACTCTTCCGGCAATTCCGGTGGTTCCAGTTACCGTCACGACGGAGCCGGTGGTGACGGTGGCAGTTGTGGTGGTGGCTTCGGTGGAGGTGGCGGCTGCGGAGGCGACGGCGGTGGCTGAGGGACAGTCGTGGCAAACGGTCAAGGTTCGCCGCCCGCACCCGCCCTCACCACGACGGACGGGGCGCGACAGCCAGGCCGACCGTACGCGCCAGACAGCCCGCTGATCGGGGAACTCGCCCTGTCGCCACGACCGCCAGCGCGTAGAACCCAGCCGTCGAGCTCACCCGAACCCATTTGACGCGCGGCCGTGGCCATCCGCCTGTTCCGCCCTTTCCCGGCAGCGTCTGTCGGCTTGTTCATGCGCCTCGCGTGCAATCGGCAGCTCTTTTGTTCCCCGCGTGCGCGGCGAGCGCGTCGTCCCCGACGCCCGCAAGGTCGACAACCTTGCCCGCGAAGAAGGCCCCGGCAGCCTCACCCGGCTCGTCGGCGGCGCCCGCCCGTCGGCGGCGCCCGCCGCTGCCCAGCCGGTGAGAAGGACCTCACCGGGCCCGAGCGGGGAGCGGCCGGCTACCAGCGCTTGGGCCGATACCGCGGAACACATGGGCCGGTCGGCTAGCGGCCCACCGCCTCCGCTCCCGCCCGCGCGAACTTCTCGTCCAGCATCCCGGACGGAGCGCCCGCGACGCCGATGCCGGCGATCGGCGCCTTGTCGGCGGTGACGGGGACAGCGCCCGCCAGGAACAGGGTGCCGGGGATGTCCTTCAGGTTGGGAGCCTGCTGCAGGCGCTCGGTGAGCTGTGAGGTGGGGGCGTTCCAGGCGGCTGCGGTGAAGGCCTTGCGCTCGGCGGACTCGTAGGACTGTGGGCCGGCGCCGTCGCCGCGGAGGGTGACGAGCGTGTTGCCGTTGCGGTCGACGACGGCGACCGTGACCCGCTGGTTCTCCTTCTCGGCGGCGTGGAGTGCGGCCTGCGCGGCCTTGGTGGCGGCGTCGATCGTGAGATGGGTGGAGGTGGTGGTGGCCCGGGCCGGGGCGGTGGCCGGGGTGGCGGTGGCGGACTTCGTGGCGGGTGCGGAGGCGTTCGCGGACACCGCTCCGAAGCCCGAAAGGGCGACGGCGGTGAGCACGGCACCGCCGGTGGCGACGCGGGCACGGCGGGAGAACTTCTTGCGCACGGGGTGCTGCATGGCGTTCATGGGGCGGTCGACTCCTCAGGTGGGTGGGTGGGTGGGTGGGCGGCGGCGCGGTTGCCGCCTCTGCTTCGTCCGTTCTCCACTCTCGGTCCGGTGCCGGGCCCGGAGGGTCGGCGTTCCGGCTGCCCCGGCGCTGCGGAACGGATGACACCGGGGTCATCCGATCGGTTGACCGGGCCGGCCCCGCGCCCGGTGACAATGGAGGTGTTTGCCCAGCTCGGCGCCGCTCGGCGGTCGCGGGGCCCATTGACGCAAGCGTGAGGGAGACAGTCTCCGGATGCGGAACCGGCCGTACGAACCGAGCGCCGTGGACACCCGGTGGCTCGGCGCCGTGATGCACGCGGCGTTCTTCCTGCTGCTCGGCGGAGCGCTCGCGCGATTCCTGCTGCGCCATCCAGGCGAGCCGCGCACCCCATGGATCATCGGGCTGTGCGTCGTGCTCGCCGTACTGCACCTGCTGGGGCCCGGGATGGGCGACACGGGCACGCGACCCACCCGGCGGCGTTCGGCCTGGCTGGCGCTGGTCGTCGTGGTGTGGATGGTGCTGGTCGTGCTCGCGCCCAGCTTCGCCTGGTGCGCGGTGCCCCTCTTCTACACCGGCCTGCGCACGCTGCCGCCCCGCGCTGCCCTCGTGCTCGTGGCGGTCCTGACGGCGCTGGTCGTCGCCGCGCAGGTTCAGCTCGCCGGGCGCTTCGACCCGAACCTGGTGCTCGCGCCGCCCGCCGTCGCTGCCCTCGCCACCGCCGTCTTCCTGCAGATGGAGCGGCAGGCCGCCCGCCAGCGCGTCCTGATCGACGACCTGATCCGCACCCGTCGCGAACTCGCCGCCTCGGAACGCCGCGAGGGCACCCTCGCGGAGCGCCAGCGGCTCTCCATGGAGATCCACGACACTCTCGCCCAGGGCCTGTCCAGCCAGCGGATGCTGCTCCAGGCGGCGGACCGGGTGTGGGACACCGAACCGGACAAGGCCCGCGCCCACGTACGCACCGCCGCGTCCGTCGCCGAGCACAACCTCACCGAGGCCCGACGCTTCGTGCACGACCTGGCCCCCACCGACCTCGCCCGCGGCAGCGGCCTCGATCAGGCGCTGCGCGCCCTGGCCGCGCGGGAGTCCGGGGCGCACCTCGTCGTACGCGTCCACGTCGACGACGGCGGTCGGCTCCCCGGGCTGCCCGACCGCGTCCAGTCCGCCCTGCTGCGTATCGCGCAGGGCGCCCTGGCCAACGCCCGCGAGCATGCCGCCGCCGGCAGTGCCACCCTCACCCTCACGCTGCTCGACGACGAGGTCGTCCTGGACGTCGCCGACGACGGCCACGGCTTCGACCCCGCCGCGCTGCCCGACCGCCCCGGCAGCGGACGCGGACACGGGCTGCCCGCCATACGGGCCCGGCTGCGCGCGCTCGGTGGCACCCTGACCATCGAGTCCACGCCCGGCGAGGGCACCGTCCTGTCCGCCGCGGTCCCCCTGGAGGTGCCCCGATGACCCCTGACCGCGCTCCCGTACGCATCCTGGTCTGCGACGATCACGCCGTCGTACGGGCCGGGCTGCTCGCCCTGCTCGACAGTGCCCCGGACATCGAGGTCGTCGGGGAGGCCGGCACCGGCGAGGAGGCGCTCGCGCTGGCCGCGAAACTCACCCCGGACGTGGTGCTGATGGATCTGCAACTGGGCGAGGGCATCGACGGCGTGGAGACCACCCGCCGCCTCACCTCCGTCCCCGGAACCTCCCTCCACGTCCTGGTCCTCACCACCTACGACACCGACGCCGACATCACCCGCGCCATCGAGGCGGGCGCCACCGGCTACCTGCTCAAAGCCGAGCGCCCCGACGAACTGTTCGCCGCGATCCACGCCGCCGCCGAGGGACGTACCGCCCTGTCCCCGCCGGTCGCCAGCCGCGTCATGGCCAACCTGCGCCGGCCGCGGCCCACCCTCACCGACCGCGAACGCGACATCCTGGCCCAGCTCGCCCACGGCATCGGCAACCGGGACATCGCCCGCGCCCTCCACATCAGCGAGGCCACGGTCAAGACCCACCTGCGCCGCATCTACGACAAGCTCGGTGTGGACACCCGCGCGGGCGCCGTGGCGGTCGCGAAGGAGCGGCGACTGGTGCCGTGAGGGCGGACCGGCGCGAGCGGCGGCGGCCCGCGTACGGGAGCTCGCCATGGCACGGGAGTTCGTCATGGCACGGGATTCGTAGGGCACTGGGAGTGGACGTCGACCTGCTCCCAGGCCGAGAGAGCACTGAGAGAGTGCCGAGAGAGCGCTGTGTTCGGCCGCTGCTTCCTCGTGCTCATCACACCCTGTTTCGTGGTGAGTTGGGGCAGAATGAGCGGCGGTGCCGCGACCGCGGCGTGGGTCCGCTCGCTCAGATCCACCTCCCTAGGGATCGACGGAACGGCGATATGACGACGACAGCGCTTGACGACGTGTCCACCGGCGACGACCGCGCGAGGGGCGCGGGCACCATCGGCTCGGGGCGCGGTTTCGCGCTGCTCCTGGTGATCACCGGCGCGCTGGGTCTGCTCGCGTCCTGGGTCATCACCCTGGACAAGATCGAGCTGCTGATAAACCCGAACGCCAAGCCGGCCTGCACGTTCAACCTGATTTTCTCCTGCACCAACGTCATGGAGAGCAAGCAGGCGGAGGTCTTCGGCTTCCCGAACCCGATGGCCGGTCTGGTCGGCTTCGGTGCGGTCGTCGCGAGCGGTGTGGCCCTGCTGGCAGGTGCCCGCTTCCGCCGCTGGTACTGGATCGGGCTGAACATCGGCACCGGGCTCGCCGCCGTCTTCTGCATGTGGCTGATGGCCCAGTCCCTGTACGTCATCAGCGCGCTGTGCCTGTGGTGCATGCTGACCTGGTGCGTCACCGTCCTGATGTTCTGGTACACCGCCGTGCACAACCTCAAGCACGGCATCGTCCCGGCCCCCGAGGGGCTGCGCCGTACGGTGCTGGAGTTCCACTGGGTCGTGCCGATGATCTGGTACGGCGTGATCGCACTGTTGATCCTCACCCGGTGGTGGACATCGTTCTGGAGCAAGCTGCTCTAGAGCTCCGATCGCCCTCAATTACGTTGCCTGCTGCGTAACTTGGGATGTTCGCATCGTCGGCACGGCACTAGAGTGAGGCGGTGACCTCTCTGCCGGAAGACCCGCCGTCGTGGTTGAGCGAAGACGCTCGCGACACGGCCGTGCAGCGCCTGCAGGAGGCGTACGCCGCGGGGCACATCTCGCACGAGGAGATGGACGAAGGCCTCAACCAGGTGCTCACGGCCAGGACACCCGGCGAGCTGGCGTCGGTCCTGGCCTCGCTGCCGGAGGAGAGCGCGGGCACCACGTCCACGATTGCCGCCGCCGGCGGACGCATCCAGCGGCGCGGCGCATGGCGGGTACCGCGGACGCTCAAGGTCGCGTCCGCGTTCGGAAGGGTGCACCTCGATCTGTCCCGGGCCGTTTTCGAGCATCCGGCAGTCGACATCGAGCTTCAACTCGGCACCGGCAAAGCCAGGATCACAGTGCCTCGCGACGCGATCGTCGACGTCGAGGAGCTGCACACCGGGTGGAAGGACTTGCTCTACAAGCCCCAGCGACGCGCCCGCCCCGGCGGGCCGAGGATACGGGTCTCCGGAACCGTGGGCTTCGGACGGCTGAAGATCCGCCACGCGCGGCGTTGAGGCCCGACTTGGCACCAGGACCAACCGCGGTGACGGGGCTCGGCCGAGGGGGCCGGCGCCGCGGACGTTGCGTCGTTGCCTGCCGCACGTTGACGTAGTCGCCGGGGCGGGCGGAGGTCACGCAGTCACCGGTGGGATTGCCGGGGGACCACGAGCCCAAAGGGGGCGTGGGCATTTTCCGGCCGGGCCCGTGCCACAGCGCGGGGACGTTGTAGTCCTCATGGCCCGGATTGCGGTCAGGGGCCGATGACTTGACGCTGCCTCAGCATCAACTCGGCTCGAAGTGCCTCAGGGGCTGGTGCCAGGCGTACGGGGTGATCACGGGCGCATGGACGCACGACGCCCCCCTTCCTGCTGGTGGCGACATCGGAGCGTCCAGGTCAGCGGACTGCCTCTCCCAAGAAGCGATTTGGCGGCCGTTGGTGGGATCAAGGCTGGGTTAGCAGCCTATGTCATGAATTCGTAAAGGCGTTGGGCGAGGTGCAACGCGCGGGGCGGCGGGCTCATCTGGATAGTCGGCGAGGCGCACCGGGCGCCTTCGTGAGGGGGCGGGTCCTACCAAGTTGGGGGACTCGCGGGAGGGGAAGTCCATGACCAGGACGAAGAAGACCGGGTTCAGGGCGCGGGGCGGCCGTGTGGCGGCGATCGGGGCGCTGGGTCTGGCCTCGGTGGCGCTGGCCACCGGGCCGGCGTTCGCCAAGGGCGGCGTGGAGATCACGGCGCCGCGCACGGCGCAGGTCGGCAAGACCATCACGGTCAAGGCGCACGGCGGCGATGACAGCGCCGGCTTCCTGCATCAGCTGTGCCTGGAGGAGAACGGCTTCGGGCAAGGGTGGCACCAGGAGACGTGCAGCGCCGCGGTCAAGGGCGACGCGAAGGTCACGGCACACGGCACGTCCGCACGCCGCGGCGATCTGAAGTTCCGCGCGGTGCTGTACGGCCTGACCAGCCCGCACGACCAGAAGCCCGTGCGCTTGCACGCCTCTGACGTGGTGACGGTGCACGTCCGCTGAGGCGTCGGCGCGGCCGTGGGCAGCCGGCACCGACTACTGCCCACGGCCGCGCACCGAAGCGCTTCTCGGGAGAGCGCCCCGGCACCCTGGGGGCCGGGGCGCAGTGCTGAACGGCCCCTGCCGTAGCCGGTGTTCCCGGCGGCGCGGACGCCGCCGCGGCCTCCGCCGCCCGCACCGCGCCAGTGGCAGGACTCCTCGCATCTGCTGCGCGAGGCGGGTCGCCGACGTCATTGCTCTTCGACGTCCATCCGCGGGCTGGAGATCTCGCCGACGTGGGTACCGTCGGGGTTGGTGACCGAACGGTCCACCACCTCCTGATTGTCGGCGCACACCTGCACGCCCTCGTAGCGCGAGGACAGCTCCGCGACCGTCATGGTGCGGGGTGATCGCCACCTGTGTTGGCCGGTTCTGTGACGTCGAGTCGGTGCCGGCCGGGGGCGTCGCGGTCTGCTTACCTCAGAGAGCTCTCCTCTCCGTCACGTGGTGAGCGAGGTTCGGAGGAATTCGAGGATCTCCGCCCGTGCGGCCCTGGCTTGCTTCACCACGCCCGGCAGGCTGAGGAAGGCGTGTCCCGCTCCGGGGTATTCGCTGAGCCGCGTGGGTGTCCCAGCCGCTCGCAGTTGTTCCGCGTAGCGGCGGCCGTGATCCGCCAGCGGGTCGTGGGTCGGTGCCACCACGAACGCTGGGGCCAGCCCGTTCAGATGGTCTGCATGCAGCGGCGAGAGTGCGCGAGGGTCGGTTCCCGGGGGAACAGCGAACCGCTGGGCCAGTTGCAGTTGCGGCACGGCGAGTGTCGGGGTGTGGGCGTGCTCGGTGACCGAGGCGTGGTCGAGCATCGTCCCGGTGACGTCGACAACAGGGTTGACCAGCACCTGGGCTTGGAGGTGCAGGCCGGTCTCCTTGGCCCGGATCGCTGCCAGGGCGCTGATCAACGCGCCACAGCTCTCGCCGAAGACGGCGGTCCGTGCCGGGTCGATGCCCCACTGCGCGGCATGCCGAACCACGTGCCGCAGAGTGTCCCAGCCATCGTCGACGGCAGCCGACAGGGGACTGTCCGGTGCGAGGAGGCGGTGCTCCACCGAGACGACGAGCGCGGGCAGTTGGGCGGCGAGGTGGCTGTTTGTCCAGTCGCATTGCACCGCCGTGCCCACGAACCCCCCTCCGTGCACGTGGAGCACGAGTGGCAGGCCCCTCCGGCACGCGCCTTCGCCGTCGCGCCCGGAGGCCGGCCGGTACACCCGGACCGGAAGCTCACGGCCGGGTAACGCCACCTCCTGCCAGGCGATCGTGGCACCGGGATCGGGCTCTCCGGTGATTGCCCGCGCCTCGCTGGAGGCCCGGAAGCGGTTCTCCGCTTCGCGGTAGGCGACCAGTTCCTCGTTCGTCATCGCCAACCAGTCCGGCTCCGGCGGCCGTTCCATGGCAGTGGCCTCGCTCATGTTCTTCTCCCTGTTCCGAGTTACGCGACCTCAGGTATCGAAACCCAAGGTAGCGAAATGAGGTACCGTGCGGGTATGGCATCGATCACATCCGGCAGGCCCCCCGGTCGCCCGCGCGCCGGCGTCGACGCCGAGGTCTTCGCCGCGACACTGAGCACCGTTGACGAACTCGGTTATGCGCGCGCCACCGTCGAGCGCATCGCTGCCGCGGCCGGCGTGGCGAAGTCGACGGTCTATCGGCGCTGGCCGTCAAAGGGCGCGCTGATCGTGGACTGCCTCCTGGACGCGTTCGGCCCGGCGCCGCTGGAGGGCGACAGCCGCTCCGAGGTCATGTCCTCAACGATCCGCTGGATCGCGGCGAAGGTCGGCGAGCCCGGGGTGGGTGACGCGTTCGCCGGTGTGTTCAGTGACGCCGTCAGCGACCCTGCCCTGCGCGAGATCCTTTCCGCGCGGCTGCAGGAGCCGTATCGGCTCGCGCTCCAGGAGGCGCTGGGCGAGCCGGAGAGCCGCGTCCTGTTCTTCATCGACGTCGTGGTCGGCGTCCTGCTCCACCGGATGGGCATGACCGGCGAACCGATGGTCGATGCCGACGTCACCGCGCTGGTCGAGATGGTTCTGCCGCACTTCGCCGAGGGGCCCGGCGCGGCTTAGGGGGTGTCCGGTGGGTCAGGCCGTCGCGCGAAGGCGACCGGCCGGCGGGGGCTCAGCCCTCATGCCGAGCGACTCGGAGGCGCGGGGGTGACGTTGAGCGTGCTGAGGTAGTTGCCCGCCCTCAGTGAGGAGAGTGAAGGGCTGGCGCGCCGGCGACATCGCACCGCGATGCTGCCCTGTGCCGGTCAACAGTCGATGTCGATGTGGAGACTGCGGGCCGTTTTCTTCCGCACCGGCCGGGTGGCGAACTGCGAGCAAGTGCCGGTCGGAGGTCAGCTGTCGGCTCTGAGGGTGTCCAGGTGTCGTCGTAGTACCTGCCGCAGCAGCTTGGGCGGATAGCGGTCCGGCAGCAGCGTTGCCTGGAGATTGAGTCCGTCGAGGAGGGCGGCCAGCCGCGTGCTTTCCAGTTCGATGTCCAGGCCGCCGGGCAGCCCGCCGGCGCACCGGGCTTCGTGCAGTACGCGCGACATCAAGGTGTGCAGGTCGGCCTGCATTTCGGCGGCGCAGGGCCGCAGTTCGGGGCGGGTGAGTGTTGCGGCGGTGAAGGCGAGCCAGAGTGCGGACTCCTGGCGGCGGGTCTCGTCCAGGGGGAGCAACTCGGCCAGGAGTTCCTCTGTTGCGGCCCGGCGGTCGGTGCTGCCGTCGGGAGTCAGGAGCCGTTCGGCGTGGTTGCGGATGCGGTCTCCGATGCGCCGGCTCAGCTCCCTCATCGCGAAGGTCATCAACTCGTCGTGGTCGGCGAAGTAATGGCGGACCGAGCCGACGGCGAGTCCGGCTTCATCGGCGACGTTGCGCAGCGACGCATGCTCCAGCCCATGCCGGGCGGCGACGGCCAGGACGGCCTGCGCCACTGCCCTGCGGCGGGCCACGGGATCGACGATCTTTGGCACGTTGCCTTTATAGCACGACCGGGCTACCATTCTTTTTAGCTCAAGCGCGCTATAAAGATGGGTGGTACCCGTGTGAACCCCTGGCTGCTCGCTGCGATCATCGCGGCGGTCGTGATCGCGGTCGTGATCAAACGGATGATCGGTGAACCGGTCAACGCGAAGGACCTCTTCGTGGCCCCGGCGATCCTGACCGGGATCGGCGTCCTGTCCCTCATCAAGAAGACGGATCTGACCGGCACCGACCTCACCTGGGTCAGCACGGGCGCCGTCCTCGGTGTGGCACTCGGTGCGCTCCGCGGCGCCACCGTTCAGCTCATCGACAGGGGAGGCGTCCTGTGGCAGCGATACACCGGCCGCACCTTCCTCGCCTTGATCGGCGCCCTGGCGGTGACGGCCGGGTTCCATGTCCTGGCGGTGAAGATGGGCATGCACGCGAACGCACGTCCCCTCCAGCTCTCCATCGGTGTGAGTTTCCTCGGAGAGTCCCTCATGGTGGGCCGCCGCGGCATGACTTCGGGAATCCCTTTCGCCCCGGCGCGTACTCGCTGACTCGTTGACCTACCCCGTGCCTGCTCATGTCGGACCGTGGCTCAGACAGCTCGTCGACGAGTTCGTCGCCGAGCGGCGGCGCGAGGACGAGGGCCACAAGGGCCACGGGGTCATAGCGGCGGGGACCACGCCGTTCCTCAGCTCGTATCTCCTCGGCCAACGCGGGGATTTCCCGGTGGTGGAGCATCCCGCCCCCAGACATCCGAAGTCAGGCGCCGGGCCGCCCCCGGGGAAGTGCGGAAGCGGCCCTGCCGTGTGGGACGGAGTCAGACGAGGGTGTCGGCCGGTGTGGGGGCCGGGTGGACGGCCGAGGCACCGCCGCCGATGGCGACGTGGTTGAGGTTGACCGGGCCGGTGTAGACGCCGGCGCGGATCAGCCGCTCGACGGTCTCCAGCTGCGGCAGGTTGGCGAGCATGAAGTGGGGCTGGATGCCGTTGTCGGTCAGCCGCTTGAGGTGCTCGGTGCTGGACTCCCTTCGTACACCTACGGCCTGCACCTGCGGGGACGGCACACCGAAGCGCAGAGGCACAGGACGTCGTGAGCACGGCAGGCGCGGGCGCCCGGTCAGCGGGTGGGGAACAGGGCGCAGGTGGTGGTGGAGTGGGCGTAGAGCTTTCCGTCCTCGACGCCGATGAGCTGCGCCTCGGCGGTGGCCAGTGTGCGGCCGACGTGGAGGGTATGCCCGGTGGCGCGGAGGGTACCGGTGTCCGGGACGACCGGGCGCAGAAGGTTCACGTTGAGCTGTGCCGTGGTGTACGCCTTGCCCGCGGGCAGTTCGCTCATCACGGCCGAACCCATGGCGGAGTCCAGCAAGGTGGTCAGGAAGCCGCCGTGCACGGTCCCCATCGGGTTGCACAGGTATTCGCCGGCCCGGCCCTCGAAGACCGCCCGGCCCGGCTCGACGCCGACGATCTCAAAGCCCAGTGTCTTCGAGAGGGGTGCCTGGGGCCTGCGGCCCTCGATGATCGAACGCAGGAAATCGATGCCGCTTTCAGTGTTTTCGCTGGTCATGTAGGGGACCCTAGATCCGTCTGGCGACGGGGCAAGTACGGATTCCGTACCGCTACCCTGCGGGTATGACGGGATTCGGACAGTTCTGCGCGGTGGCTCGCGCGCTGGAGGCCCTCGGTGAGCGCTGGGCGCTGCTCATCGTGCGCGAGTTGCTGCTGGGCGAACGGCGCTTCAACGACATCCAGCGCGGCATCCCGCGCATCTCGAAGACCATGTTGTCGACGCGGCTGAAGGAGCTGGAACGCGCCGGCGTCGTTGTCCGCGGGAGCGACGGCTACACCCTCACCGAGGCCGGTGCCCAGCTCGCTCCGGTGCTGCGCGAACTCGGAAGCTGGGCGATGCACTTCGACCGCCGTGGGCTCCGCCCCGAGCATCTGGACCCGGATGTGCTGGTCTGGGACATCCGCCGACGGGTGGTGCCCGAACACCTTCCCCAGGAACCGACCCTGGTCGAACTCCGCTTCGCCGCCCACCCGAAGCCGTACTACCTCCTCGCGCGCCGCCCCGAGGTGACGCTCTGCACCGAGGACGGCGGATTCCCGGTCGCCCTGCGGATCGAAGCGGACCTCGAGGCCCTGACGCGGTACTGGCTCGGGGAAACCACCTGGGACCGCCTGCTGCGCGCCGAGCTGGTCACCCTCACCGGCCCCAGCTCCCTCCGCCGCTCCTTCCCGGGCTGGTTCTCCGGCTATCTCCTCCGCCCCGGCTCTCCTGACACCGACCTGTGAGTGCGGGGGACGGCACGGCGACGACACCGGCCGACGGCTGACCCGGCCTCGGGGGCCACGCCGCCTACGGAATGGGCAACGGAACCGCCACCCGACACAGGCAGAACCACACCCGCAAGACCGAGTGGAGTGAAAAACCGCTGGACGGCGTCGGGATACTGCCGCCATGGCCGTCACTCAGCAGCTCGCCCGCGTCCCGGCGGAGTATCTCGTCGCCTGTCGACAGGAGGCCGGCGCATCACCGGACGGAGAGTTCCACTGGAACCCGCCGGCCGAGGATGTGCTGGACCTGGACTGGGCACCTGCCCTGCTCGAACGGGTCGGTGAGCTGGCAGGTCTCGATGACGTCCTGCTGCATGGTCTCCGGCGGGCCACCGAGGGCGACACATCGGTCGACGTCGGCTTCCTCGCCGCACCTCCGTATGCCATCGGCCCCTTCGGCCCCTCACCCACGGCCCTGTCCCCAGCCGAAGTGGCTCATGTCTCGGAACTGCTCGCGCGGATCGACCTGCGAGCCGTCCTGGCCACCCTGCCGACCGATGAAACCGAGGCCGCCGCCCTGGTCGGCGACGGAGCGGACGGGATCGCCGGAGGCTTGCGGAAGTATCTGCTGGAGCACTTCCAGGCCCTTCGTGAGTTCTACCGTGAGGCGTCCCGACGACAGCTCCTTCTCGTGCTCTGGTGGGACTGAGCCGAGCACCTCCCGGCAGCGGGTACCGCAACACCCGTGGAGTCGCGTGGAGTTCTCGCTGGGGACAGGGTCAGGCGACCAGGCGCAGCCAGGCCGCCGCGAGGGCGGCGTGGCCGGCCGGTGTCGGGTGTACGCCGTCCTCGGCCCAGTGTTCCGGCCCGGTCGTCGTGGCGAGTTCGGTGAACATGCGGTCGGCGGGCAGCAGATGGGCACCGTACTTGTCGGCGAGTTCCCGGACGGCCTGGATCTTCGGGTTGAGGTCGGTGCGCCATTCCTTGCGTTCTGCCTCTCCGACGAGCGCGGCACCGGCCTCGACGACGCCGTGGATCGGCAGCAGGAACGGCTCGATGAGGATCAGCTCCGTGCCCGCCTCGGCGAGGGGCGCGAGCAGGCGGTCATAACCCGCGGTGAACTCCGCCACGGGGATCACACGCCCTTTCGGGTCCAGGGTGTGCCAGCCCATGTCGTTGACGCCGACGAGGATCGACACCACGTCCGGGCGCGCGTCGAGCACGTCCCGCTGCCACCGGGGTTCGAGGTCGCTCACCTTGTGGCCCGCGATCGCGGAGTTCAGCCAGGTCACGGGCCGGTCCGGGTGCCGGAGGCCCCACTCGCCCGCGATGCGCAGCGGGTAGCCGAACCCGAGGCCGTCCTCGCTCTCCAGCCGCCGGCTGTCGGTGATCGAATCGCCGGTGAACATCACGGTGGTTCCCGGGCGGAGGGTGATCGTCATAAGTGCTCCTTGAAAGGTGGGGTGAGCCGAAGAGGGGTGAGGAGGCGACGGGGCGGTGGTTTCAGGATCGCGGGGTGCCGAACCACTGGTCGGCGGCCTGCTCGAACGCCTTCGGGTCGACGTCGTGCCCGGCCGCCCAGGCGACGACGCCGTCCGGCCGGATGAGCACGGCACCCAGTCCGAGGTCGTTCCTCGCCGCCCCGGCCGCGTAACGCAGGCGGCTCCGCCGGTCCTTCGCCGCATCGCGCAGGCGGTGGTCGGAGCTGAAATCGAGCGTGACACCTCGTCCGTCCCGCAGCAGCTCGCCGAGGCGAGTGCCGTCCTCAAGACGGAGGTCCGGGGCGCTGCGGCCGGTCAGCGGATCGTTGCCGCCGAGGTCGTAGCGGATCGACGATCCCGACACCTTCGCGAAGACGTGGGTCGTTCCGTCACGGGTCCCGAGCAGGTCGCGCAGCACTGCTTGGATCGCCTGGCCATGGGGGTCCGGCCGCATCACCGCCGCCTGGGCGCGCGTCCAGTCGAGCACCGAAGCGCCGACCGGATGCCGCTCGTGGGTGTAGGTGTCGAGAAGCCCGTCCGGCGCGTGGCCGTGCACGGTCGCCGCGAGCTTCCAGCCGAGGTTCATGGCGTCGCTGATGCCGAGGTTGAGTCCCTGTCCGCCGACGGGGGAGTGGATGTGCGCGGCGTCGCCCGCGAGCAGGACGCGCCCGAGCCGGTAGGCCGTCGTCTGCATCGCCCGGTCGGTGAAACTCGAGGCGAGAGAGACGTCGTTGAGCGTCACAGCGGTGCCGGACACCCGGCGCAGCACCGCCTGGAGGTGGGCGCGAGTCGGCTGCTGTGAACGGTCGAACGCGCCGCCGTCGAAGTCCATGACGCCGAGGTGACCCTCGGCGGGCATCCGGAGGTACAGGCCCGTCGGCGTCAGGTTGATCCCGGGGCGCAGCACGTCGGGATCGGCGACAGTGGCGAGCATGACATAGCCGGTGAACAGCGGCTCGGTGCCGACGAACTCGAAGCCGGCGAGCCCGCGCACCGTGCTGCGTCCGCCATCACAGCCGACCAGCCAGCGCGCCGGGTACGTGTGCTCGCCGGCCTGTGCGACCACGCCCTCGTCGTCCTGCGCGAGGGCGGTGACCGTGACGCCGCGCCTGATCTCCACGCCGAGCCGGGAAGCCCGCTCGGACAGCACCGCCTCGACCGCTGCGAGGTGTGTCAGCACACCGTCCACCGCCGGGCCGGGGAGCCGGTACGGCAGGGCGGCGAGGTCCACCTTCGCCGGATCGAGCACCATGCCGGCGAAGTGGCCCACGCCACGGGGAGGTGACGGCTCGTCCGCGTCGGGGTCCGGGCCGGGAGCGTCGTGGAGGCCCGACGCCGCCAGCAGGGGGTGCAGCATCCCGCGGCGGTGGAACGCCTCGACCGACGCGGCGGACAGGCTCCGCATCCCGAGCGGGTCCGCCCGCCACGGGGAGCCGGGCTCCGGCTCCCGTTCGAGCACCAGGACGGAGCAGCCCGCGAGGCCGAGTTCACAGGCGAGGAACAGACCGACCGGGCCGGCGCCCACGATCACCACGTCATGCATGAGAAGTCCCTTTCCGAGGGCGGTTGTTGTGCGGCACGCCCAGAGTGCTGCGGGCCCCTCACACGGCGCGCACACGGCGCTGACACGAGGGCACACGGGCACCGCCCTGCGGTGAGGGCCCGACCGCGCGCGTGCGAGGATCGGAGCATGGACGGGGGTGCCGGGGGTGCGCGGCTTCGGGTCAGGCTGCTCGGCGCCTTCCAGCTGTCCCGCGGTGGTGCCGAACTGCCCGTACCGGGAGCCCGGTTGCGGGCTCTGGTCGCCCGGCTCGCCCTCGCCGGCGGGCACCCGGTCGCGACGGGCGGCCTCATCGACGCGATCTGGGCCGAGGACCCGCCGGCCGGCCCGGCCCACGCCCTGCAGGCCCTCGTCTCGCGGCTGCGCCGGACCCTCGGCTCGGCCGGCGACGTCGCGCAGCACGCCGGCGGCTACCGGCTGGCCGTGGACGCGGCCGACGTGGACGCGCTGCGGTTCGAGCAGCTCGCCGCCGCGGGCCGGGACCGCCTCCGCGCCGGTGACCCCCATGCCGCGGCGGCCGTGCTCGGCGAGGCCGTGGCGCTCTGGGGCGACCGTCCCGGCGCCGGGCCCACCGTCGTCGCCGCGGTGGCACCCGCCGTCGCGACCCGGCTGGCGCACGCCTCGACCGAGGCCGTCGCCGACCTCGCCGAGGCCGAGCTGGCGCGGGGCCACGCCGACGCGGCCGCCGCCCGTCTGGCCGCACTGCTCGCCGAGTACCCCGTCCACGAGCGCGCCGCCGCGCTCCTCATGGACGCGCTCGAAGCCCAGGGGCGGCAGGCCGAGGCCCTCGCCCTGTACGAGCGGACCCGTGAGCGCCTGGCCGACGACCTCGGCACCGGCCCGGGCGCCGCCCTGAGCGAACGCCACCTGCGCCTGTTGCGCGCCGAGCGGCCCGCCCCCGACTCCGCGCCGGTCCGGCGGAGCAACCTGCCCGCACCGCTGACCAGTTTCCTCGGCCGCGACGACGACCTCGCCCGGATCGACGGGCTGCTCGCCTCCGGGCGGCTGGTGACGGTGCTCGGCCCCGGCGGCGCCGGCAAGACGCGCCTGGCGGTCGAGGCCGCCCGCCGCCACCGGTACGCGTACCGCGACGGCGTCTGGATGATCGACCTCGCCTCGGTCACCGAGCCCGCCAAGGTCGGCGCGGCACTGCTGGCCGCGATCGGGCTGCGCGGCGCGGCGCTCTTCGAGGCCCCGGCCGCGCTGCGCGGCGACCCGGTCGGCGAACTCGACGTGCTGGCCGACCAGTTGGACGGCCGCGAAAGTCTGCTCGTGGTGGACAACTGCGAGCATCTGGTCGACGCGGTGGCGCACCTGATCGCGGCGCTGCTGGCCCGCTGCGCCACGCTGCGGGTGCTGGCCACGAGCCGCGAGCCACTGGCGGTCGACGGCGAGGCGCTGGTCCCGCTCGGCCCGCTCGCCCTGCCCGAGCCGCACGAGGAGGCCGGGCAGGCCCGCCGCACGGCGTCGGTGCGCCTGTTCACCGAGCGGGCGGCGGCCGTACGTCCCGGGTTCGACGTCGACGAGCACAACCTCGGCGAGGTGCTGCGCGTCGTCCGCGGCCTGGACGGCATGCCGCTCGCCCTCGAACTGGCCGCGGCCCGCCTGCGCACGCTCTCGCTGGCCGGCCTGGCCGCCGGACTGTCCGACCGGTTCCGCCTGCTGACCACCGGCAGCCGGACCGCCCTCCCCCGGCACCGCACACTGCGCGCGGTCATCGCGTGGAGCTGGGACCTGCTCGGCGCGGACGCCCGTACGGTCGCGGAGCGCATCGCGGTCCTGCCCGGCGGCGTCACACCGGACTCGGCCACCGCGGTCTGTGCCGGCACCGCGGTGGCCGCCGACGAGATCCCGGAGCTGCTCGCGGACCTGGTCGACCGGTCGTTGCTGCAGCTCGCGCCGGACACCGGCCGGTACCGGATGCTGGAGACCCTCCGCGAGTACGGCCTGGAGCGCCTGGCCGAGCAGGGCACCCTGACCGGCGTGCGGGACCTGGCCGCCCGCTACTCCGCCGGACTGGTCGCCCGCCACGACCCGCTGCTGCGCGGCCCCGGGCAGCTCGACGCCCTCCACGTGCTGCACGCCGAGTACGACAACGCGCTCGCCGCGCTGCGCCACCTCTGCGACACCCGCGACACCGCCGGCGCGAGCGCACTCGCCGTGGACCTGACCTGGTACTGGCAGATGCTCGGCCGGCACCCCGACGCGGCCTACTGGCTCGGTGAGACGGTCGCGCTGCCGGTCACGGGGCCGGGCCTGCAACGCGACATCGCCGAGGGGCTGCTGGCGCTCAACACCGTCGCCACCCGGGGCGCGCCGGCCAAGGACTGGGTCACGGAGCGGCACGGGGAACTGCGGGCGCTCGCCGGCCGGCTGCTGAGCCATCCGGAGCTGCCGGGCCGCTGTGGCGTGCTGACCGCGGTCGGGCTGGCCTCCCTGACGGAGACCGAGGTGTCGCCGGCCGTCCTCCAGCGGCTGGTCGACGGGCCCGATGTGTGGCTGGCCGGGATGGCCCGGCTGTTCCGCGCCCAGTTCGCCGAGAACGACGGCCATTTCGACCAGGTCCGCAGCGATGTGCGCGCCGCGCTGGAGTGCTTCGCCCGCGTGGGCGACCGCTGGGGCCTGGCCAAGGCGCTGCCCCTGAACGCGCTGGTGCGGCAGTACGACGGCGATCTCGACGGCGCACTGGCCGACCTGAACGAGGCCAGACGGCTGGCCCGCGCGTTCGGATCGCTCAGCCTCAGCGACGAGATCTTCGTCGACCTGCGCCGGATCGATCTGCAGGTGCGGCTCGATGAGACCGCGCGGGCGGCCGAGACGATCGCCGTGGCCCGGGAGCGCGTACTGCGCTCGGCGTCGCCCGAGATGGCCGTCCTGCTCGACGCGCGGGAGGCCGCCCTGCGGGTGCGCACCGGCGAACTGGTCCGGGCGCGCGAGCTGTTCGAGTCGCTGGAGGCCGGACTGTACGGGCCGGGCGTGTTCGGTGGCGACCAGGGGCAGGCACTGCTCGGCACGGTACGGGGCGCGCTCTGCCTCGAACTCGGCGACGGGCCGGGCGCCGTGGAGGCGCTGGGCCGGGCGTACGCGGCGGCCGTCGACAGCAGGGACATGCCGATCGTGGCGACGGTGGCGGTGACCGTGGCCGGCCTCGCCGCGCTGCACGGGCGGCACCGCGAGGTCGCCGTCCTGCTCGGCGCGGCGGCCCGCCTGCGCGGCGCCCACGACCGCACCGATCCGCAGATCCGCACCCTGAGCAGCCGCAGCCGGGCCGCGCTCGGCGACGCGCACTTCACCGAGGCGTACGAGACCGGCTGGCAACTGGAGGTGACAGCGGCCCTGCACCGAACCGATCCGGCGCGGCTGCGCCCCTGAGTCCCCGGGCCCACGGAACTCCCACACGTGTCAACCAAGGGTTGACACGTGGTCGACTGTCAACCTAGGGTTGCCTCATGGTGGAATCGACTCAGGTGAACAATCCCGTCCGCCTCGACGACCTCATCGAGGCGATCAAGAAGGTGCACGGCGACGCTCTCGACCAGCTCCAGAGCGCTGTCGTCGCCGCTGACCATCTCGGCGACGTGGCCGACCATCTCATCGGTCACTTCGTCGACCAGGCCCGCCGCTCCGGTGCCTCATGGACCGAGATCGGCAAGTCCATGGGCGTCACACGACAGGCCGCCCAGAAGCGGTTCGTGACGAAGGACGAGTCGGAGCCCGGCATGAGCCAGGACTTCGGCAGGTTCACCCCCCGGGCCAGGAGCGTCGTCGTCGCGTCCCAGAACAAGGCCCGCGAAGGCGGCCACGCGCAGATCGGCGCGGGGCATCTCGTGCTCGGCCTGCTCGACGACCCGGAATCGCTGGCCGCACGGGTGCTCGTCGCCCAGGGCATACGGCTGGAGACGGTCGAAGCGGCCGCGACCGCGGCGCTGCCGGAGCCCTCCAGCGAGCCCCTGCCCGCCCTCGTGCCCTTCGACGCCCAGGCGAAGAAGGCGCTTGAGCTCACCTTCCGCGAGGCGCTGCGACTGGGCCACAACTACGTCGGTACGGAGCACCTGCTGCTGGCGCTGCTGGAGCAGGAGAACGGCGAGGGCGTGCTCAGCGGGCTCGGCCTCGACAAGACGCACACCGAGGAGCACGTGTCGGCCGCGCTGACGGCGATCCGGGACAAGCTCCACGAGTAGCAGTGGCGCACGGGCCCGCCCCTCCCCGGGGCGGGCCCTCACGGCAGTGCTGCAACCCGGCCCCGTCGTCGCGCCATCGCGGGGCAGCGCTAACGGTGCGGCAGCGACTCCGCGAGGGCGACGGAGGACGGGGCCAGCGCGGTCGCGCCGCCCTCGATGTCCCACAGCTCGTTCTGCAGCAGCCGCCCCAGCGTCCAGCCGGTCGCCCGCGCCCGGTCCAGACCGAGGGCCGCAGTGAGCAGGTCGAAGCGGCGCCGCACCACGCGCAGTGTGTCGCCCTTCGCGACGACCTCCTCCCAGCGGCTGTCCAGGGCGGGCCACAGGTCGAAGCCGGGGTCGCCGGACAGCGGTTCGGGATCGATGGCGAGCCATGGCTCGCGCTCCGCGGCGAGAACGTTGTCGTAGTGCAGATCCCAGTGCAGCATCCGGTCGCCGGGTTCGCCGACCAGCTCGGCCACCGCCGACGCCCAGCCCCGCAGGCGTTGCCGGTCGGCCGGGTCGGCCAGCGCCGTGACCGCCCGCGGAACCCGCTCCAGCATCTCGGTGGCGATCTCGCCGAGGCTCCGCAGCCCCGGCGGCGCGGGGACCCGGACCAGCCGCGCCTGAAGCCCGGCGAGGATGCCCATCGCCATGTCGTCGTCCTCGATCGAGGCCAGCGTGCGGGCACCGTCCAGCCGTTCCAGGAGCATGGTGCTGCTCTCGGGATCGTGGTCGAGCAGCCGCACCATCCCCGCACCGTCCCAGGTGCGCAGCCCGATGAGCGCGGCGAGGGTCTCCTCCCTGGGCATCTGGAGTTTGAGGACCGCGCGCCTGCCGTCCTTCCGCAGCACCGGCAGCACCAGCGAGGCTTCCCCCGCTCCGGCCGCGCCGTCCCGTTCCAGCTCCCAGCGCTCCAGGGATTCCGCGGCGAGAGCAGACAGCCCCGCGATCCAGGCCATCCCCTCCTCGCCGAAGTTCCTGGCATACGAAGCGGCCAGGGGCCGCGGGACCTCGACCGTCTTCAACATGCTCATATCGGCGCCCTTCAGGGGGAGTTGAGTCTCCCGCCGCAACCTACTACCGGAGAACGCCCCGGCCCCGCCGCCACGTGGCGCCGGGGCCGGGGTATCGCCGAAAGGGACGGTCAGGCCGGGGACTGAGGGGCCGACGGGGTGCGGTTCGGCTGGGCGGTGCAGGCGCCCTGGGCGCAGTCGGTGAGCCAGGTGTCGAAGTCGGCGTCGTAGCGGGTGCCGATGGTGGAGTGGTAGACGGCGTAGCCGGCGGCGTAGTCGCCGGTGCGGAAGTGGCCGAGCATGGCGGCGATGTCGTCGGGGTGCTTCTCGACCATGTAGCGGACCGCGAGATAGCCCCAGGGGTAGGTGCGGGTCACGTCGCTGTTGTCGTAGGTGCTCTCGAACAGCGTGCTCAGCTTGTAGGTGTGCTTGCCGGCCTCGCTGACCGCCTCGTCGTTGGTGATCCTGCGGTAGCTGTACGAGACGTACTCGCCGAGGCCCTCGATCCACCAGATGTCCGGGACGGAGGTCTGCTGGCCGAAGTCGCCCTTCATGTCGTCGCGGGCGTCGAGGTAGTGGGTGTACTCGTGGTTGAGGTTCCAGATGCGGGCCGGGAATCCGTTGTCGTCGCTCCGCTGGTACATGACGGACAGCGGCTCGTTGTCGGGTTTCGTCGGGTCCCCGATCATGGTGATGCCGCCGTTGTTGGTGTCGATGCCGAAGAGGGCACCGGCGTAGGTCTGGTAGTCGCCGCGACTGCCGAACGCGACGAGCTGGACGGTCGACTCGTACTGGCCGGGGATCGGGCCGTCGTTCTTCACCAGGTTCTGGACGTACGCGCCCTGGCTCAGGACGCTGGCGCAGGTCGCGTCGAGCTCCTCGGGTGTGAGTGACTGCGCCTTGACGGTGTGGGTCGCGTCGCAGGAGTGGGTGATCGGCAGGGCCGCCTTGGTCAGCTGGCCGGCGAGGTCGCAGACGCCGAGGTAGGAGCAGTGGGCCTGGTCGTAGGCGTCGGCCTGGGACGCCACGGTGACCCACAGGGGTGCGGTCGGGCCGGTGATCTTCGAGGCGTCCAGCAGGCCCTTCATGAGGGGCCGGACCTTCTCCTGGAGACCCGGGTGCTCGACGTACCGGGCGACGTTCATCCCGGCGTTGGAGTCGAGGTAGGAGCGGTCGGTGCCCAGCATGTCCAGGTGGTCGAGCGCGAAGGTGTGGAGGGTGTCGATGATGCTCGGGTCGGCCGTGACCGCCTTGACGTAGTCGGGGTTCCAGTTGCCGCGCCAGAGCGGGGTGTAGACGTCGTTGACGGCGGCCAGCATGCTGGGGATGCCGTCGTAGCTGCTGTTGTAGCCGCCGAGCACCTGCTGGTAGGTGTCCAGGTAGCGGGCCTGCGCGTTGGCGCTGTCGGAGAGGATGATGACCTCGCCCAGGACATCGCCGTTCCCCGCCGTGACGTCCTTGGAGTGCGGGGTCGCGAAGAAGGCATCGAGGCCGCCTTCGGTGGCCGCCGCCAGGGCCGGGCCGTAGCTGCCGACGTCGTCCGGGTGGTTGGACTGCACGTAGTAGCCGGCGCGCAGGAACAGCACGAGCTGCCATATGTGGTCCGTGTTGTCACCCGGGTAGGCCGGGGCCCCGGCCTTGAAGGCGTCGGCCACGGTGACCATCTGTTCCTCGCGGAAGACGCTGTGGGCGTCCTCGCCGGTGACGCTGAACAGGGTGTTGACGCATTCCGTGGTCGCGGCCTCGACGAAGGTGACCAGCTCGGGTCCGGTCCGGCCGCCGAAGTCGGACGGGCTGCAGGCAGCGGCGGCACCCTGCTTCGTGTCCTTGCGGTGTCCCGTCCCGGTCGAAGAAGTGGGGGGATTCTTCGCGCCGAGCGGGGGGAGTTGGGCGGTGGAGAGCGGGCGGCGCTGGAGCGCGGGCCGCTCGTTCGTGCTGGCGGTCGGGCCGGTCGGTCGTACGGGGGGAGAGGCCGCCGTCCGGGACGTGGTGACGGTCGGGGCGGCATCCGGCGAACGAGGTGCCGCCAGCGCCGGCGTGGCCAGCAGGCCGGCCGTGGCGAGGCAGGCGGCCAGTCCGCCGGCCACACATCTGGGCAGGGGGAAGCGGTAGCGCATCCATGCTCCTTCGTGGACAGATGCGCCTCGGGATCGAGCTGAGGCGTGAGTGGCACCTTCTCAGCGCATGGCGACCGGAACAATAAGGTGTGACATAGCACCTGGGGTGGCCGCGTCATAACACCGGGGCGGCGGGCGGCGCCGGTTCCGGTGGCTTAACTTCCGTTCCCCGCAGCTCAGTTGGCGATAAGGCGCGAGCGCTGAGCCAGGCTCTACGGCTTGGTCACGCTCCAGGTCCGGGAGGCCCAGGTGCGGAAGTGCGGCGACTGGGCGATGAGGGCGCGGTAGGACGCGGTGGCGGCGCCGAAGAGCGTGTCCGCTATCTCGTCGGCGACGCTCTCACGCCGCCAGGCCAGCACATAGCGGCACCACAGGGGCGTGCCGGCCAGGGGCTTGACGAGGACGTCGGCGATCGGCCGGAGCGTGGCCTGTACGACGGAGATGCCGATGCCTTCGGCGATCATGTTCTGTAACTGCTGCTGATCGCCCAGGAACTCGTGCACCGCCGACGGGGTGAAACCGGCCGCCCGGCAGGCCGCGTAGAACACGCCCGGCCAGCCGGCCCCGTCGTCCGGGGTCAGGAACCAGGCATCGTCGGCCAGGTCGGCGAGCGTCACCTCCGGGCAGTGCCGGAGCCGGTGTCCGGCGGGCAGGGCGACGAAGGACGGCTCGGTGACGATCCCGCGGTGCGCCACGGTCGCCGAGTGGCGCAGTTCCCGTCCCGGGTAGTCAGCGGCTATCGCGGCGTCCACCTCGCCGTGCTCCAGGAGCTCGACGATCTCCGAGGACGGATACACACTGCTCACCGTGAGCGCGAGGTCGGGCCGCCGGCTGCGGAGCCGGACGAGCAGGCCGGCCAGGACCGGGGAGTTGGTCGCGGCCAGGCGGAGGGGGCGGCGGGCCCGCGCACCGTCCGCGGCCGGCCGGCGCCCGATCACCGCCGCGCGGGCCAGCACGTCACGGGCCTGGGCCAGGACCTCCGTGCCGTACCGCGTCAGCTCCACACCCGCGGTGGTCCGCTCGAACAGCGGATGGCCGAAGTACTGCTCGATGCGCTGGAGTTGGGTGCTCATCGCGGGCTGCGAGTACCCCAGGTCCGCGGCGGCCCGGCCCACACTCCCGGCGTCGGCGATCGCGCACAGCACCCTCAGGTGCCGAAGTTCCAACTCCATGCCCGCACTCCTCCTGTCCGCGTGCGCCGGTCCGAACCGACCGGGCCACCCTTGGGCGGTGCCGGGCACGCGGTCCTCGTCCGGCGGTTCGGCGAAGCTCACCTCATCGTGCTCTGTCCGCCGGCGCCAGGGCAGGGGGCGAAGAGGGCAGGGGCGCGGGAGGACAAGAGGAGTGAGGGGTGGGGGTGCATGGGGCGTACGGCGCAGAGGGGCGGCCCGCATCTGCGAGCCGCCCCTTCGCACAGAGCCTTCAGCCCAGAGGCCTCAGCCGTCGGTCCGTCACTTGACGGTGAGATCCCTGGGGGCCTCGACGAGGACCTTTCTGCCGTCCCGGTCGGTGATCACAAGGCGTGGCAGCCAGGGGCCCCTGTGGTCGTAGGCGTGGGTGACGGACGCCTGCTTCGTCTCCTGCTCGGTGCCGTCGCCGAAGTACCAGTGGTAGCGGTATCCGGCGGCGGGGGGCTGGCCGTTCACCGTGACCGACAGGGGGACCTCATCGCCGGTGCGGGCGTGCTCCGGGGCCTTGAGCCGTGCCCGGGGGCCCTGGTGGGGAAGGTGGAACCAGCTGCGCAGGCTCGGGTTGAGGAGGAAGGAGTCGGCGTACTGGCGGGCGCCCGCGATGTCGGGGTGGGCGACGGCCGCGCTCAGGCACTGCAGCGGAGTGGCGCTGAGCTCGGGGCAGGCCCGGGTGCGCAGCGGGAAGGCCGGGTCGGTCACCGGGTTGCCCCAGACCTTGGAGTGCGGGGTGAGGACGGCGTTGTCCACGGTGAACAGGCCGTCGGCCGCGGTCGCGTACGGGCCGTCCTGGGACGCCTTGTTGGCCGCGGCCGCCGCCTGACGGTAGGCGGCCCCGGCCAGCTGGGTGTACTGCTCGTAGCGCTCGGCCACCTTTCCGAGAGCGGCCCGGCAGGAGGCCCGCCGCCCCGCGGTGACGCCCGGGGTCGAGCAGTTCTTCACCGGGATCGGCGAACTGCTGCGGCTCAGCGCGTAGTAGAAGTCGGCCACGAGCACCTTCGGCCGCCCCGGCAGGGCATGGGCCCTCTCGATCGCCGCCCGCATCCCGCGTCCGCCGTACCCGACCTTCGCGCCGCTGAAGTAGGGCACGTCCTTGGCCGGGTTCTCGGCCGCCGCGCCGATGCCGGAGCACTCCCGCTTCACCGCCTTGGGCAGGTCCTCCGAGCCGGGGGTGAGGCCGACGCCGATGCCGAAGAAGGGGTCGAGGTCGTTGATGCATCCGTTGATGACGACCAGGTCGAGACCGTAGCCGCCCGCCCGTGCCTCCGCGCCCGCCTTCTCCAACTGGCAGAACACGTCGGGCATTTGCTGGGTGACCTCGCCGAACTCCATCTCCCCGTCGCCGTCCGGGTCCTGCTTCTCCGTCGTGCGCAGACAGGCCGCGTCCTTGTTGCCCGCGGGCAGGCCGGGCGCGTCGAGTACCGCGCCGGAGATCGCGTAGTCCCGGTGCTGAGATCCCCGGCCGGTCTCCCGCCCGAGCAGCTGACCCGTCAGATAGGGGAACTTCTGATCGTGGTCCAGGCCCTGCCCCCAGACCACGGAGTCGCCGACGGACGCCACCCGCACCGGGTCGCACCCCCGGCGCAGCGTGTCGCGCCAGACCTTGCCGTAGTGGCCGGCTGCCGGGTGCCCGGGAGCGGCGGCGATACGGGCGTCGATCCGCACGGCGGTCTCGGTGGCGGGCACCCGGTCGTGGGGGAGACGGAACGTCGCGGTGCCCACGCCGGCCGTCATGGCGAGCCGCCCGCCGGCCAGGCGCTTCTCACCGGCCCGGACCCGCCACTCCACGGTGGCCCCGGACTTCGCCGCGGCGGGGTCGTAGATCTGCACCCGGCCGTGCACGGCGCCGCTGCACACGGGATTCGGCGTCAGGTCCACGTCGAGGACGAGGGGGAACGCCGATCCCGGCAGGGCACCGGCCCGCGCCACGGCGGGGTGCCCGCCGAGGAGCTGGCCGAGGAGCACGGCGACCGCGCCGACCGCCGCCGCCCGCCTCGTCGCCCACGGGCGACGGGTGGCCCCCGCCCCGCCCGATAAGGAGCCCCTGCCGGTCCCCGTCCGCCTGCGCACAGCCCACCGTGACCACGCCCGTCTCACGCCAACACCCCTGATTTCGCCGTCATTTCGGTCCGCGGAGTCGGCCGAATCCGCGTCGTCAGGGATCATGGCAGCCGGGAGTGCCGCAGGGGTGGGGAGCGGTGTTCCGTACCAGGTGAAACTGATCACTTACCGGTAGTTACGGCGAGCCAGGGGGGGCGGGCGGCCGCTCGGGAGTCAGTCCGCCGCGCCGTTTTCCGCGCGGGACAGGGCGACTTCGAGGACGATCAGCAGCGCGTCCCGGACCGAGCCGGTGTTGCGGGCGTCGAAGACGGTCAGCGGCACGTGGTCGGAGACGTCGAGCGCCCAGCGCACCTCGTCGAGGGCGTGGTGGACCTCGCCGTCGAAGGCGTTGACGGCGACGGCGAAGGGGATGCCCTTGTGCTCGAAGTAGTCCACCGCGGCGTAACAGTCGTCCAGGCGGCGGGTGTCCACGATCACCAGAGCGCCGAGGGCGCCCTCGACCACGTCGTCCCACATGAACCCGAACCGGTCCTGGCCCGGCGTACCGAACAGATAGAGCTTCAGCGTCGGGTCGATGGTGAGGCAGCCGAAGTCCATGGCGACCGTGGTGGTGGTCTTGCCGGGGGTGTGGGTGAGGTCGTCCACCCCCGCCGCGACCTCGGTGATGGCGGCCTCCGTGGTCAGCGGCCGGATCTCGGAGATCGCGCCGACGGCCGTGGTCTTGCCGACACCGAAACCGCCGGCGATGACCAACTTGACCGGTACCGGCGGCTGCTCAACCGCTGTCACGGAGTGTGTCCCGTGAGTCGGGGACGGCGCGGAGACCATCGATAACCCTTCGCAGTACGGAAATGTCCTGGGTGGTGCCGGCGTTCGGGACGTGGACCGCCAGATGTCCGGCGGCCCGCAGGTCCTCCGCCAGCACCCGGACGACATTGAGGTGGAGGCGCAGCCGCGCGGCCAGCTCCGCCACCGACTGCGGCTGTCGGCAGGCCGCCACGATGTCGTGTGGTTCGAAGGCCAGCGTCCCCAGGGCGGCGAGCCCGGCCGAGGTCGCCACGATCTGGGCCTCGACCGGGAGCGGGGGGCCGGCGCCGTCCCCCGCCACCCGGCCGGCGGTCAGCAGGAACGGCCGGATCGCGGGAGCGCGGCCGACCGGCTCCGACGGGCCCCGGGCAGCGCCCGCCGCCTCGTTCGGTCCTGGTTCACCGACGGCCATTTCGTGGTCCTTTTCTTGGCGCCCGCATTCCTGCCTCCGCGGGTGGGACGGGTCAGCGGGCCGGTGTGGCGCCGGCGTTCTTCTTGAGCTCCAGCACCAGCTGGGGGGTGAGCGCGCTGCCGGCCCGGTTGGCGAAGAGGGTCATCTCGTAGGCGATGTTGCCGAGCTTGGCCTCCTTCGAGGTCACCACGCCGAGGACGGCACCACAGCCGATCGCCGAGACGAGGACGTGGCCGCCCTCCAGGTCGATGATGACCTTGTTGAGGCCGCCCAGGCCGTAGTTGCCGGACGCGCCGGCGGCCAGGCTGGTGACGCCCGACACGATCGCGGCGAGCCGCTCGGAGTCGGCCTGCTCGCGCAGCTGGGAGACCGCGATCAGCAGGCCGTCGGAGGACACCGCGATGGCGTCCACGACACCGGCGGTCTGGGTGGCGAACCGGTCGAGCAGCCAGGTGAAGTCGGCCGCGGCGGCCGTCAGATCCATGGCTTCCGCGCGCTCGGGACTGCTCTTACCTGTCGGCGTCGTCACTGCCCGACTCCTTCCGGGGTTGCTGGTGTGCTGAGGGCGCTGAGTCCCTCGGGGGCGGAGCGCTGTCCTGCTCCGCCCGGCGTACTGCGGCTTCGAATGCGTCCAGCTCCGAACGGACCGCGTCGGCGTCGGCCGGCCGGTGCAGGCCCTCGGCCCCCCGGTCGGTCGTCGGAGTGGTGATGGGGAGCGTCGCGCCCCGCACCCGCCGGCGCAGCGGCCGGCCGGCCGACGCCGGGCGCGACCCGGACGCGGAGGCGGGCTCCCGGTCCGTGCGCTGCGGAAGGCGCCGTGGCAGCCCGCCCTCCTGCGAGGGGGCGACGGGCCGCCGCTCGGGCGCGGGGGAGGGGGTCCGCACCGGCAGGGGCGTGGCGGGTGCCGGGCCGGGCTCGGGCGGAGTGGGCTCCTGCGCGGGCGGTGCCGGATGAGCTGACGTGGAGTCGGCCGGTGCCGGGTGTGCTGACGCAGACTCGGCCGGCGCCTCGTCCCCGGTGTCCGTACCGGGCAGTTCCGCCGCGGGGGACGAGGGTGCGCCCGGCCGGACGGTCAGCAGCAGCGTGGCGGGGAGCCAGACGGTGCCGGTGACGCCGCCGCCCGGTGTACGGCTCAGGGTGACCCGGATGCCCGAGCGCCGGGCCAGGCTGCCGACCACGAACAGGCCGAGGACCTTGGTCGGTACGAGGTCGAGCCGCTCGCGGCGGACCAGCCGGGCGTTCTCCTCGTCGAGGCGGTCGGCGCTCATCCCGAGACCGTGGTCGATGATCTCGATCAGCGCGCCGCCGTCCGAGGTGATGTCGGTGCCCGGCCGGACGACCACCTCGACGGGGGTGTCGGACGGGGAGAACGAGACCGCGTTCTCCAGGAGTTCGGCGAGCATCAGCGTCAGGTCGTCGACGATGTCGGGGCCGACGGTGACCTCGGTCTCGGACCGCAGGGACACCCGCTGGTAGCCCTCGATCTGGCCGAGTCCGGCCCGGATGACATCGACCAGGGTCGTCGGCCGGGCCTCCACCTCGGGGTCCCGGATGCCGGCGAGCAGCATCAGGCTGTCGGCGTTGCGCTGGAGGCGTACCGCGATGTGGTCGATGCGGTACATCCGCTGGAGGACGTCGGGGTCGGTCTCCTCGCGTTCCACGGCGTCGATCAGCATCAGCTGACGCGAGGTGAGGTTGCTGACCCGGCGTCCGACGTTGCCGAACATCTCGGCGACGTTGCGGCGGCTGAGCACCTGCCGCTCCAGCAGCGCCGCGGCGGTGACCTGCACCTGGTTGAAGGCCTCCGCCAGATGACCGATCTCGTCACGGACCGGGACGGGGATCGCCCGCGGCCGCAGCGGGGCGCCGTCCGGCGACTCGTCGTCCTCGACCCTGGCGAGTTCCTCACCGGCCACGTCGACCACCTGCTGGGCGGCGCCGGTCAGGGCGGTCAGCGGACGCACGACCGAGCGCCGGACCAGGACCGAGAAGGTCAGCCAGGAGGTGAAGCCGAGCAGGGCGAGGCCGAGCATGGCCAGCGCGTTGTACAGGGCGCTCGCGGAGAGACTGTCGGCCCGCGCGGCGATCTGGTCGATCAGTGACCGGGTGATGTCGAGGCGCGCCTGGGCCTGCCGGGTGCCGGCGGCCATCGTCTCGCGCAGCTGCTGCGGGGACTGGCCCTGCAGCGAGCCGGGATCGATCTGCAGCTCCGCGAACTGGGCCTCGATGCCGTTCTCCTCGGCGTTTCGAGCGATCCCGCCCAGGCGCAGGACCTGGTCCGGAGCGGCGATCCTGGCGAAGCGGTCTGCCTGCTCCTCGTAGAGCTTCTGGGCACCGACGGCGCGGGTGTACTCGGTGAGCGCGTTGGCGTCCCGGGTCTGGGCGGAGAACACCCCGCTTTCGAAGGCCGCGTGGGCGGCGTCGGCGCGCAGCACCGTGTCGAGCAGGATGGTGACCGAGGACGACGAGCTGCCGACGAAGCGGTCGAGGCCGATGCCGTCGATCAGATAGCCGACCGCGGCGGCGTACGCGGGGTCGATCCCGGCGGCCGGCACCGAGCCCCGCTCGACCTTGTCCCGCAGCACCGCCAGACCCCGTACGTACTCCAGGGCCCGCGACTCCTCCTTGGGCAGCTCCGCGCCGAACGCCGTGTGCACGGTGGAGACCTGTGCGTCCGTGACCCGCTGCGCCCCGCGGTAGGCGGCGGTCGACGGCAGGGCGGCACCGGGCCGGGCCGCCTCCTGCTCGACGGACAGCAGCAGCGCCTGCCGGTGTTCCGCCTGGATGTCGTTGATCAGCCTGGTGACCTGCTCGCTGTCGCGCACCAGCTCCTCGGTCCGGCCGGCGTCCAGGGCCTTGTCCGCCTGGTTGCTGACGCCGATGGCCAGCAGCACGCCGACGACCGCGACCGGCGCGATCACCAGCACGTTGAGCTTCCGCCGGAACGGCCAGCGGTCCAGGCGGGCGCCCGCCTGCTGAAGGAACCGCGGACGCAGCGGTGAACGCCGGGATGGGTCCGGTTCGTGTGGCGGGTCCACTGTGTCCGCAGACACCCAGGCCTCCTTGCGACGTGCTCCTGAGCGGTGACCGAGGTGGTGTTGGTGCCGACCGCCGACGACGGGGGAGGGTGAGGAATGCGTATTTCGCCCCTTGCGAGCGAAAGGATCGCGCCACACCTCCGACCGGCCGTGAACACTACCGCTTGTGCATGCGCAGGCAACACATGACGACCAATGGCCAGACTGTATTCAACTCTTTGTCATGTTTAGCCCGTTGTCTTCACTGCGGAGCGCGGTGCCGGACGAGATGCTGAATGGCCGGATTTCGTTGGAGGGAGTGGGACGGGTGGACCGGTTCGTTCCGTATCGGGCCCGGCGTCGCCGGCCGCTGCGCCGTATCTCCCGGAGGGGGCTGCTCCGCGGAGCGGCACCACCCGTAACCTGTCTCCCCCACCCCCGCCCGTAACCTCATCCTGCCCTGCGAGGAGTCCCGTGCACCCCATCCGCAAGGCGGTCGTGACAGCCGCCGCACTCCTGGTCACGGCCACCGCCGCCGGCTGTGAACCCGGCACCGGCACCACCGCGTCCCGCCGGGACACCGCCAAGCCCGGATGCCCCACCGCCCTCGCCAGGGCCAAGCAGGCCGTCAGGAAGGCCGAGGCGGTCAGCGCCCCCTGGAAGGGCCCCACCACCGGACCCGAGGCCGTGCACGACAAGACCGTCGTCTACATCGCCCAGACCCTGACCAACCCCGGTGTCGCCGGAGTCGCCCAGGGGGTCCAGGAAGCCGCCAAGATCGTCGGGTGGCGCGCCCGCACGCTCAACGGGCAGGGCACGCCGGACGGTCTGCGGGCCGCCTTCAAGCAGGCCCTTCGGCTCAAGCCGGACGGCATCGTCATCAGCGGTTTCGACCCCGCGACGACCGCGGCGGAGGTCAAGAAGGCCCGTGCGGCGAACATCCCGCTGATCGGCTGGCACGCCGCGCCGTCTCCCGGCCCCAGCAAGGACCCCGAGCTCTTCAGCAACATCACCTCCCGGGTCGAGGACGTCGCGAAGATCAGCGCCGACTGGATCATCGCCCGGTCCAACGGCCACGCGGGCGTCGTCCTGTTCACCGACGCCACGGTCCCCTTCGCCAAGCACAAGTCCGACCTCATCAAGAAGGAACTCGCCACCTGCTCCGGCACCAAGCTGCTGAGCTACACCAACATGCCCATCCCCCAGGTCAACAAGCGGTCCATCAAGCAGGTCCGCTCCCTGATGTCCCGCTTCGGCAGCCGGTGGACCCACTCCGCCGCCATCAACGACCTGTACTTCCAGCACGCCGCCCCCGCCCTGCGCGCCGCGGGCAAGGACGGCGCCGGCGCCCCGTTCAACATCGGTGCCGGCGACGGTGACCCGTCGGCCTTTCAGCGCGTCAACGGCAAGGAGTTCCAGGCCGCGACCGTGCCCGAGCCGCTCTCCGAACAGGGCTGGCAGATCGTCGACGAGTTCAACCGCGCCTTCAGCGACGCCCCGGACAGCGGGTATGTCGCCCCGGTCCACATCGCCACCTCCGCCAACAGCGGCGGCGCGCTGTCCTGGGACTCCGAGGGCTACCGGCAGGCCTACCGCAAGATCTGGGGAGACTGACCCGGGCCCCGGCCCGGGGCCCGCACCGCCACCCGGAAGCTTCAGCCCAAGTCTCCCTAGTGACCTGAGTCAGAGATTCGGTGGCAGTAGGCCGCGACTTTGTCGAGGATCTCGTCGGCGGTCTTGGTCCAGATGAATGGTCTGGGGTGGT